>JAUVIY010000243.1 GCA_030592625.1 Spirochaeta sp.
GAGGTCGCTGTTCATCCGGCTGGCCATGCCCATCCTCATGGGTATGCTCTTCAACCTTCTCTACACCATCGTGGATACGCTGTTCATCAGTGCCATTGATAAATCTAATCCTGCCATTATCGGCGGTACGGGACTGATTTTCCCGGTTATATTCCTGGCCATCGCAATGGCCAACGGTGTCATGGTGGGTGTGAGCTCTCTAGTCTCCCGGGCAATCGGTGAGAGAAACAGAGAAGTACTCAATCGCATCGCCGATTCCGGGCTTGCTATGGGTCTGGTACTGGGTTTTCTTTTTGTCATTGCCGGTTATGCCTTTTCCGACAAGCTGGTGATCCTGATGGGGGCCGAGGCCGATTACGCCAGTTATGCCCTGGAGTATTTTCGCTGGATACTCCCCGGGCTGGGTCTGATGGTCGCCTTCCATGTACTCATCGGAGTCGTTCAAGGAGAGGGACTGATGAAATACATGATGATAACAATGGTGGCGGGTAACCTGTTCAATATCCTCCTTGATCCATTTTTTATTCTCGAGAATGTGGGACCCCTCCCGGGTCTGGGTATGGGGGTTTCAGGGGCTGCCCTGGCTACGATAATCGGTCAGACACTGGCGGGGTTCTATCTCATATGGGTGTTCGCATCAAAGAAAACGATGGTGCCTGTCGCCTGGAAATTCCGTTATATTCGCTTGAGTATTGTGGGTCAGATTGTGAAAGTCGGATTCCCGAATGCTCTCTCCCAGATGCTCCTGGCCATGTCCTTTCTCATTGTAAACAGGGTGCTTATCAGTATTGACCCCAGGAGTGTTACCGCTGCCGCGCTTTGCGGGCGCCTGGATCAGGTAGTGCTGATACCGATCTTCGCACTGTCTGCCGCATTGATGACCATCGTGGGGCAGAACATGGGTCGGGGGCTTATATCCCGAGCCAGGAAAGCCTGGCGGACCGGTGCTCTGATGGCTGTCGCAGCAACATTCGCTGCCTCTACCCTCATGGTGATTGCCGCTCCATTTATCTATCGGGCTTTCTCTTCGGATACAGCCGTATTGAGTTATACGGTCAGACAGACCCGGATTGTGGAATATTCCTTTGTTCTGGCTTCCCTGGCCATGATGGCCCGGTCGGTATTCCAGGCCATGGGGCGGCCCTGGCCCGGACTCATCATAACCGCTCTGCGTATGGTCGGATTTGTTGTGCCTTCTATTCTGTTGTTTGTTTATGTTTTTGAGTGGGGTATCTACGGAGTATGGGGTGGTTTGATTGCAGGAAACATACTCGGAGCATTCGTTTCATTGGCCTGGGTGAAGGTATATTGGGACCGTCTGGTAAGCGGTAAAGCGGATTATGCTCACACACGGGCCTAGCTTTTCAGGGCATCTTCCAGGGCACTGACTTTCAAGGCATCGATAAGCTCATTGATGCCTCCCTGCATCACCTGTTCCAGCTTGTAAAGGGTCAGGTTGATCCGGTGGTCGGTGACCCGGCTTTGAGGGAAATTGTAGGTACGGATACGTTCCGAACGGTCGCCCGAGCCCACCTGACTTTTCCTGGCTGCGGCGCGTTCGGCCTGTTTCTTGGCTTCTTCCATTTCATACAGCCTTGAACGGAGCACCCGGAAAGCTTTGGATTTATTCTTGATCTGGCTCTTTTCATCCTGACATATCACCACGAGTCCGGTGGGAAGATGGGTGAGTCGTACAGCTGAATCAGTGGTGTTCACACTCTGACCACCGGGGCCGCTGGAGCGGTATACATCAATCTTCAAGTCGGCGTCTTTGATATCGATATCTGTATCTTCGGCTTCAGGGAGCACTGCCACGGTGACTGCGGAAGTATGGATGCGGCCTTGCGATTCAGTGGCAGGAACACGCTGCACTCTATGTACGCCGGATTCGTAACGAAGGTTGCCGTAGACGCTCTTGCCGCTAACCGAAAAGATGATTTCCTTGAAGCCGCCGGCCTCTGTTTCACTGGCTTCCAACACCTCCACCTTCCATTTTCGGGTTTCAGCATATCGGCCGTACATCCGATAAAGATCGGCGGCGAAGAGACTGGCCTCATCTCCTCCGGTTCCGGCCCGAATTTCCACGATGATGTCTTTTCCATCCAGGGGATCCCGGGGAACCAGCAGGACCTTCAGTTTCCTGATGAGCTTCCCCACGGATTCTTCCAGGGGACCTATTTCCTCAGCGGCCATTTCCTTGAGCTCGGGATCAGATTCGGCGCCGGCCATTTCACGTGCGTCTTCAAGTTCTCCACGCTTGGAATTGAACTCGGCATAGATGGACATTGTGTCATTTATATGACCGTATTCCTGCATGGTTTCCTTGTAAACCCTGGGATTCTTCGGCAGATCCGGATCGGCGATGATGGCTTGGAGTTCTTCGTATCGGGATTTGATGGATTCCAGGCGTTGAACAAGGAGTGTGGTATCGGTCATGGGGGTCAAGATAGCACCTAATCGCCATTCCGGGAAAGGGCCGTAGAATCTCGAAAGTCAATGTAAGTTATATCGGAGTTTTTCAGTTCGCGATTGTCTGACCGCCGCCGCCGGGAGTTGGCACTCCCTGTGGAACACTTTTCCTGGCACCCACCGTACGGGCGAAACCGAATACGGCACCGCAGGCTGCTCCGATGATGTGAGATATCTGGGACACATCGTCATAGCGGAATATTGCCAGGATTTCCTTCACCAGGTACAGTCCGACAACCAGGATGGCCGAAAGCGGGAACTCTCCGGCCTTGATGTTCGCGAAGCTCACCAGGAGTATCATCATGAAAGCAATGCCGCTGGATCCCATCAGGGCTGATTCGAAGAAAAACGCATTGACAAGACCATTCACCAGTGCAGTGATGACAATCATCCAGGCCACAGGCTTTGATTTGAATTTTTCCTCGAGAATCGGACCCAGAAGCAGTATCAGAGTGAGATTTGAGAGTAGATGTTCCCATCCGGCATGGCCGAATATATGGGTGAACATCCGTACATATGCCGGGATATCATCGATTCGGAAGGTGAGTGATCCTTCAGCGGTAAAGAGGGCTTCGATTATACCGGGCATGATGTACTGATCGATCAACAGAACGATCGCAGCCGCCAGGGCGAAAGTGAGAGTCGCCGGGGCGTTGTACTTCAGTTTCATACTTAGTGTATCGGTCCGGTGAGAAGTGTTGTTTATTTAAATCAGTTCCAGGGTAATCGGACAATGGTCGCTGCCGGTAATCTCAGGGAGGATTATCGATGACTTCACCCTGTCGGCCGCATCATTATTGATACAGAAGTAATCCAGTCTCCACCCGATATTCCTGGCCCTGGCATTCATCCTGTAAGACCACCAG
Source organism: Spirochaeta sp. (assembly GCA_030592625.1). Lineage (GTDB taxonomy): Bacteria > Spirochaetota > Spirochaetia > DSM-2461 > DSM-2461 > UBA2779. The sequence goes on from JAUVIY010000243.1 coordinate 3,336, forward strand.
GTGTAATGTTCAGGACCGGTTTCGAACACCCGGAAGGTATCCGTCCATCCGCCGTTTAAAAAAGAATCCATCCAGGCTCTTTCTTCGGGAAGGTATCCCGGGTTCTTCTCGTTTTCTTTGGGACGGGCCAGGTCGATTGGTTTGTGGGATACGTTGAAATCCCCGGTTACCACCACTGTTTTGCCCTCAGCCGCAAGAGCGTCCGCCCTCATCTTTACAGCTGCGTTAAAGCCAAGCTTGTAATCCAGTCGATCCCCTTCAGCCTGGGAATTTGGAAAATAACCGTTGAGGACGGCAACATCACCGAAAATGGCCACCTGCATGCGCCCTTCGGCATCGAATTCCTCCACCCCCAAAGCTTCCAGGATATCAGGCTGTTTCTTCGCCCAGATCGCAGTACCGCTGTAACCCCGCCTTTCAGCGCTGTGCCACCAGGATTTGTATCCTTCAGGAGCAAAAATCTCTTTTGTCAATTGCTCGAGATGGGCTTTCGTTTCCTGAATACAGAATATGTCGGCATCGGAAGAGGTGATAAAATCTATCAGGCCTTTCTTATGGGCGGCCCGGACCCCGTTGACGTTCCAGGAACTGATTTTCATAGTTATGAGTATATACTAAACGGCATGGTGGAGAATGCTGCGTCCCTTTCGGACGCTATTGAACTGATCGCCGGACCCGGCTGTCGGATAGAACATAAACGGAATGTCTCCGGCGGGGATATCAATACCGTATCCATTCTCACCTTATCCGACGGTCGGCGGCTGTTTCTTAAAGGAAATAGCGCAGCACTTGTACCGATGTTCGCTGCAGAAGCTTCCGGGCTTGTCGTGTTGGTCTCGAGTAGTTCACGGACACCGCCCGTCCCCGAACCTCTGGCCTGGGGCGCCGGCGGCAGTGGATCATTCCTGCTGATGGAAGTTATCGAACCGGGACGTCTCGCTTCAGGGGAGGCGTTCGGAGAATCATTGGCCGAACTTCACCGGTTGGAGCGGAGTGATACTTGCGGTTTCGACAGTGATAACTGGATCGGTTCAACTCCGCAAATGAACGGGCGACTGGAATCCTGGTATGAATTCTTCGCCGAACGGCGTCTGGGCTACCAGTGGAGACTTGCCAGGAAGAACGGATACGGTGATTTCGGTACCGATAGCAGAATGGAGTCCCTTCTGCGTCGATTACCTGAGCTTCTCCCGGATTTGGATGAAC
>JAUVIY010000148.1 GCA_030592625.1 Spirochaeta sp.
ATCTGATGGATCTTTCAAAACTGATCATGTTCGTTTTTATGTACAAGCAGTTCGATCAGGTGCTTTTCGACATGCTGATCGGATCTTCCATGATAAAAGATTGGAACAGGGCCAATCCGGGCAATATCATCGATGAGCAGACGAAAATAAATGATGCATTTCTTCAAGATGTACTTGCTCAGAACGCGGATCAGCTGAAGTCCATTCGAAAGGCGATTACGACGCCGCTTCTGGAGCGAATTGCGACCGACAAATCCCTTCAGGCCGATGAAAAAAACGTCATGATCTTCTTGGCAGACCGCTATTTGGACAATACCCGGCCTTTCGTCTGGTTCATCCTCACCAGGTTCAGCTCAGACAGTGATCATAAGGAACTGATTCAGAGAACAAGAAAGCACCTGGATCTGTATATTCGTCGTTCCAGAATAGCGGATTTTATCACTCTTCTTCTGATGGAGCTGGCCATCAGTGCCGAAACCCTCAATATGATGTCCTTTGCAGAACGGATTTACGGTGAAGGTACGGACACAAAGCTACTGCTTTATGATCCGGTTAAGCGCGAGGCTTTAATGAAAGCCATGGAGAAATCCGACACTGATATCACCATCGAATGGAGAATCGGCAATTCAAACGCTTCATCAATCGGAACCGAAAAGAAACTGGAACTCATCATTTACAATCGAGAGGCGGAATATCTTGAACTGAAAGAAAAAGTTGAAGAGAAGATGAAATCCGGTTCCGGAGTGTCACTCGGACAATTCTACAAGAGTACTTCAGCCGGAAATGCGGAAATGGGCCTGCTTTATCTCGGTTATCTGCAGGATGAATGTGACAAGGTGAGTATGCGATTCACTTCCAGGGTGGGTGAGGCCCGCAGTGGAGTTCCATCCGTAACCCTCACTGTTCAGTTCTAACGAACATACCTTTCTCTCTGTCTTTCTTAGCATCTTTCCAGGAAAGAACCCGGCCGTTCATTGCGATCCATGTCCCGTTTTCGAGTAGATTGGATGCCATCAGCGCTGTTCCCAGGTTGAACAAGGCATCGGATCTGCTCACAGAATATGGAACCATAGCTCCTGTGAGTACAATGCATTTCTGCAATCCGGCTTCACCGATGATTCGGGCGGTTTCGGTCATGGTATCGGTTCCATGGACGATGATGATACGGTTTTCAGATGAGTGTCGGCAAGCCTGCAGGATGGACTTCCGCTGTTCATTCCCCATATCGAGACTATCGATCAAAGTGACAATTTCGAGTACCGCCGGCTCTGAAAGACGGGCCGTTTTCAGGATTTCCGGGAGATGTGAATCCTCGAAAGTCAGTTTACCCCTAATAGGGTCGTATTGCTTGTCAAAGGTACCGCCGGTGGCGATGATGCGCAGTGCCATAGACGGATGATATCACAGCTTTAGAATGCCTGAGCGGAAAACCAGAAATGCTGAACGCTCACGATCGGTTCGAGAGTCCTGCCGGTCCAAATACTGCCGGTCTCCTCCTCGGTAAAACGGTCCCGGGATATCCTGCTGAAGACAAGGTCGTTTCCAGGGGATTTTGAAAGGAATGCATTGAGGCCTCATCCTGCATATGGATTCTGACCATAAGGCCGTGAAAATCCTGTGCTTTGAGAAAGAACATTCGCTGTGGGGGCGGTTTCCAGTGCTTCGGCGAAAGACAGGGTAAGGGAAGGATGAAAGTCGAGACTGTCATCTGCAAACTCTCCGATGATGGCTTCTCCTGTGGCCTGCTGCCACAAGGATTCGGTTTGTCTGTCATATATTATGTATAAGGTATTATATACAGGAAATACCTTGAATTTATTACGAAGATATCGTGACGGATATGTGGAGAACCTTATTCCTGTCTTCTCCAGCAGCCCGACAGGTGATCATCCACAATCCCGGTTGCCTGCAGATGAGAGTATGCGATAATCGGGCCGAAGAATCGGAAGCCCAGGGATTTCATCTCTTCGGCAATACTCTCTGCGGTAGGAGTCGTCACTGGAATCTCATCCAGAGTGTCCCAACGGTTTACCAGTGGGCGTCCTTCGTAGAAACTGAGCAGCCATTTCGCGAAAGATCCGAATTGTGATGAAAGTTCCAGAAAAACCCTGGCATTTCCAATGGACGCTTCGATTTTCCGCCGATTCCTGACGATTCCAGCATTGTTCATGAGTCTATCGATATCCGTCTCTCCCCATTCTGCGATTATTTCCGGGTCGAATCCTGCATATGCTTCCCGGTATGCTTCTCGCTTGCGAAGAATTGTAATCCAGGAGAGTCCGGCTTGAGCGGATTCAAGGACCATGAATTCGAATTGACGCCGGTCGTCAAACGCAGGCTTTCCCCATTCTTCATCGTGATAGGATTTGTACAGCGGATCATTTCCGCACCAGCCGCAACGCTGAAGTCCGTCCTCACCCTGAATCAGATTCTCCATGACTGCACCTGTCGGTTGCCGTTTCTACCGGCTTTCCTGATTACACCGATGAGCCAACTTCGGCTGACGGCTCCTGTTTTACGTTCGACGACACGGCCATCTGAATCAAGGACTATGGTGGTGGGAAGGCCTGATATCCGATAGAGGGACATGGCCTCTCCTGATGTGTCGAATATCAGCGGTAGATCGATCCCGTTGGAAACCAGCCAATCAAGAGCGTCATCGGGATGCTTCTCGGACCTGACGGCATTGACGGCATAGAATATGACTTCGCTGAACCGCGGATCGGCCTGAAGGCGCGCCAGCATCGGCATCTCAACTCTGCAGGGAAGACACCAGCTGGCCCAGAAATTCAGCACGACGGGGGAACCGGAAGCCATTGAGATATCCCAGGACTCTCCATGCCCATTGAAAAGTTCCACAACCGGCAGTTTTTCCCTTTCTGACGGGTTCCTCTCCATGGAAGATGTTCCGCCTACGAGAAACAGTGTGAGAATTAATGCGGTTCCCAAGGCTCGTAACATAGCCTTATTAACGGTTATAGACGTTTTTAGCTTTCTCCAGCGGTTTACCAGCCAGATTCCGGATATGAGGGAACCGATCAGGATATTGATAATCCCACCACTACCGTAGAGGAGAAGCAATGGATTGATGAGTACATCATGGGTGTCGGTGATGATGAGACTGAGTTTCCATCCGATCAGAAATGGCAGGACAGGGGTAAACAACAGATTGGTGAAAATACGCCGGTTCTCCCTGTCGCCTCTCAAAGGTATAGTCCCGGCAATATAAGCAGAGGCAATAATAATCACAATCGGCAGAAGTACAAGGGGCAGGAAAAGCGGTCCAACAGATAATGAATCGCTCAATAGAGGTAATTTCAAAAAATCGAGCATTTTGAAATTACCTCAATATCATATTGATTCAAGTATAAATGGAAGAGGTCTGTCCGACCCGATACCCGGGGGGATCGGGAGGACAATAGCCTTTTTCGTCTTAGAGAGCCGCAATGGCTTCTTTGAACTTGCCGGCTTTTACAGCTGAGTTGCACTGCTTGCAGATAACGAGCTTTTTCTCGTCGACTTCATATTCGTAGAGCAACTTAATGCCTGACCGCTTACATAGAGGGCAGTTTCCACGACCGGAGCCGGGGGTTTCCTCTTTGAGGGGTCTGCCGCGATGTGCTTTGGACATGTCGGATCTCCTCTGAATCTTCCCGGTGGCGTTATATTCTGCTCCACGGAAGTACCGGCAGACTATACTAGCGCACCGGGATAAGGTCAAGGCTGTTTTCCGGTTCAAATACCGAGGGAAAACCCTGTTCCGAATACGAAATAGCCGTCCTGTTCACGGAACTGACCGTGGGGATTCTGACCCGCGAGAAACCTGATATAGAAACCCAGGCGGCGGCCTGCCGTTCCCTCGGGATATCGATACCACCCCAGGGTTGAATTGACCGTCCATACACGCTTTTCCGGGGCGGTGCTGAAGTATTCGAAGAGGATGCGGTTTCGTAACTCAAATCCACCCTGAAAAATCAAGGATCCGATTGCCGGAAATCCCGTCACAATAACTGTGTTGAACTGGCCGAAATACTCCATATTTCCGCGGCTGGGGATAACATCCACGGGGTTACCCGAGCCAAGCTCCGCCGGATGCGGAGGGCTGTAATACCCATCGGAGTTCCAGCGTCCGCTCATCCCGAGTCTCAAGTTATAGGCGTTATTGACGCTTTCAGCCTCCCATTCATCCAACCCTACAGTGAACTCCCAGGCTTCGTAGGAGACATTGATTCTATAGTAACCGAGCGGATCTTCATCGGCTATCCGCAGAGCGAGTTCGTCGCCGATATGGGTGCTTTCGTGGTATATGGGCAGAATGCGAATGACGATATTCCGGGGCCAGGGGATATCAATGCGGTACAGGGTTTCCACCCTCGTTCCGAACCAGTAATCGGTATTCATCACCGGTGCCGTAGTTGATTCAAAAAAATCATTCATCAGATTGAAGGAAATCGGCAAACCGACGTACCAAAGCCAACGCTCGGATTCACCACCGATGATGGGTATTTCCGCTCCGAGCTGAATATTCAGAAGTATCCTTTTTTCGAAACCATCGGACCATGGGTATTGGGGAGGAGCGATATTGGCATTTTGAAGCTCGAACCGATTTACCGTGCTATGCATTTCCGATGTGTAAGCCGCTATGGCTGGACGCAGTGGAAAGAATTTCAACTGATGCCGGCTGCCCACTGGTTCCCCGGAATGGAGCGGCGCTGTGAAAAAAGGCGTGGAAAAGAGTAACAGGGCTGTGATGATGCGGCAGTGGAATCTCATATCAGAGATAATGGACGGTATCGATAATCAGCTCAGGCATGTTCCGCTTGAAGTCCCATCCCCAGTCGACATTGATATTTAAACTCGGCATGGCGTCAATGTAGATAATCGCGGTAGCCCCCAGACAGTATTCCCAGGCATCAGGACCATGGCCCCACAGTTCCGAATAGACGTAGCCGATGTCGGTAAACGGCCGGAGGTGCATGGAGAATGCATTTTGGATATGGAACACCTCGAAATTCATCTGAGCCGTGAAAAACATCCCCCATTCGCCGTAGGTCATGTAGTCAACGACGCCTCGGAGCCGGTCCCCGGCGTTTTCCCTGATTCCGTTAAAGGAGTAGAATCCGCCGAATCTACCTGATATCTCAAACCAGGAAGCCAGTGGAAGGTAGCCTTTGAGATCTGATTCCAGGAAAATATCGCTATTGCCGGAATCGGTGTACCAGAGGTTTTCATTCATGAAATCAAATGCGAATCCACTGCGGAAATTGCCGATCCAATTCACCTGATCGGAAACGAATCCGTGATTGAATCCCGGCGCGAATCCGTCATTGTGGAACTGGGAGTCGGGATATCCTGAGGTATTCAGGTCGAACCGGTAATTGTAAAGCCAGGACACCAGAGGAGTCAGCTGATAGGACCAGGGATGACCGCCTGAGAGCGGTATATCCAGAGTTACGGATACCTGAGAGCGGGAATTTCTGTATTCGACGATTGTATCTCCCACCGGATCCCCGTAGCGGGTGGCGCCGTCGAATTGTTCAAAGGCCACATCCAGATGCATTGGACCGAGTACGATTTCCTCAATTTCCAACTCGAAAAGAATCTCGTTCGGACTCCAATATCCCTGGATCATCTGATCGGTCAGTGTCCCGAAGGCGTTGTAGTACTGAACCTTGAGGCCCAAAGTGAGTCCCCTGTCCGATGAGTACTTTATCATTGGGCGTGGAACCAGCGTGACGGAGTCGGTCAGACTGATGAATATTTCGATGGCCGTGGGATCATCGGTGTTAATTTCATATTCGAATTCCTTGAAAATACGCCGACGCCTGAGATCACGGGCTCGGGCATTCACCAGTTTCTCGAGCAGAGCCAGACTCTCGTATTCCCGGCCTTCCTGAATTCTGAGTTCCTTCAGCAGTGCATTGCGGCGGGTTTTACCGTCAATTTCCGTAACAATGCGGGTGATGGTGACAGGGTCTTCAGCGAAGAGATTGATAACAGGAAGTATCACCAGGAGACATAGCAGAACCGCCTTGACTGCTCGTATTTGGTTTAAAAGCATTATGTATACCCTCGGATTGGAAAAAACGATGATACAAGCAGTATAACCGTTTTGTGGAATCTGTCTCTGCGATGGTTGTTGCTTCGCCGTCCTTTACAGGATATGGTCCCAATATAGCCGACGAAAACATGACTGGAGTATAGAGAGGGCTTATCGATGGATCAGGAAAAAGTGGCCCGGCTCACCCGGGAGCTTCTGATGGAAATTGGGGAAAATCCTGACCGGGAAGGGCTTCTCAAGACACCGGAACGTGTTGCCGACTCCTGGGCCTATCTCACGTCGGGATATCGGAGCGATCTGAAAACCATTATCAACGGTGCCGTTTTTGAATCCGAAGCGAATAACATGATTCTCTGCCGAAACATTGAAGTACACAGCCTCTGCGAACACCACATGCTGCCGTTTTTCGGCAGCTGCACCATTGGCTACATTGCCTGTCATAAAGTGATCGGGTTGAGTAAACTCGCCCGAATCGTGGATCATTTCTCCCGGCGTCTTCAGATTCAGGAGCGCCTGACTTCCC
>JAUVIY010000194.1 GCA_030592625.1 Spirochaeta sp.
ATCCTCAGGGACCCTGACGACATTGATGGTCACTTCTCGGGGAAGGAGCTGCAGTACCGCCAACCCCGGTGGAATATCCATTTTCAGTGGGAGGACATATGTGCCCGGCCGGCTGATAACCGAACCGTCGATAAAGAAGGTCATATCCTGGGGCCGGGAACCTTCTACAGTCAGCTGACTTCCTTGTACGGTCAGGCTCACAGACGGTAGCTCATCGTTGATACGAAGATTCTCTGGAAGATCGAAGACCACAACTTCACGCTCCGCAATGGTCCGGATTACCACTGCTTCGTCCACAACGCCCCGGAACTCAACGATTTGACCGCCTGGTATATCAATCTGAGATGAGGGAAGGATAATCCGGGTTGTGATTGTAAAATCGTTACGACGGCCTGAAAGATCAATCAGTTCAGTTTTCAGTTCCTTCAGATCCGACATTTGACTCTGGGGGCCAACGGCGGTAACCGAAGATGGTGACACGAAGAATTGTGTCAACTCATAACCCAGTGCCGGGAAACCGGATAATTCGGGACGGACAATGAGACTCCGAACCGTTCGTCTCTCCTGAGAAAGGGTGATATCTCTGGGACGGGGACGGAGTTCCAATGCCTCAGGCTGAAGTGCAGATCCTTTCTTGCGGAATTCCACCGGGATCTGAAACTCACCGTCTTCCGGATATGGGGTGAGATTGACAAATGCCTCTATGTCATCCGGAAGAATGCTTTTGAGTTCATCTTCCTCTCCCCGCAGGGTGACATTGATGCTCCCGGGGTAATCGGAACTTACGACGAACCCTTCAGAAGTGAGAACCTGCAATGGGATGGTGAGCTGACGCTCGGTGAGAGTATTCACCCGGAACAGAATGTACAGGATGATGGCCAGTGCGATGCAGATAATTTTGACAGGCCAGCGATCGAAAAACCTGTTTATGAAAGAGGACTGTCTCATACGACACCTCCCTCCAGGGAATCGGGAAATCCGCGACCAAGCATTTCATGAAGTCGACGCCTTATCTCATCCTCCTCCAGATCGTAGAAGATGTTGCCATCGTAGGCCAGTGACAAGGCACCGGTTTCTTCGGAAACTGCCAGAACCACTGCATCGGTTTCCTCCGCCATACCCAGGGCGGCCCGATGGCGGGTACCGAAACTGCGCCGGATATCCGGTTGATTGGATAATGGAAGGAAACATCCTGCGGCGGACAGACGTCCCCCCTGAACAACCACCGCTCCGTCATGAAGGGGGCCATCATGACCGAATATGGTAAGAATCAGCGACGAAGAAAGATCGGCGTTGATTCGTGTTCCGGTGTCGATGATATTTTTCAAGCCGACCTTCCGTCCGAATACAACCAGTGCGCCACGCCTGCGGCTGGCCAGAACTTCGGCCGCATTGAGAACAGCCTCAACCTGAAAAGGTTTCTGCCGGGTTTTACCTCGGAAAAGCTCCCTCTGGCCAATACGGGCGAAGATACTTCGCAGCTCCGGCTGAAATACGATGGCGACACCTATGAAAAGTCCGGGTGCAATCATTTCCAATATCCACAGTAGTGTGGAGAGTCTCAAGAACCATGCAACGGCATAGACCAGAGCGAGGATGACGGCTCCCCGCAGGAGCTGTATAGCCCGGGTTTCCTCCAGGATTTCATACAGCTTGAATATCAGGAAAGCCAGAAGGGCGATATCAACCGCCGGAAGAATAAAATCGCTGAACAGGGGAAAATCATTCAGGAAGCCCATGAGAGAGCCTCCCATACTATAATAAGCTGCCGTGCATCTTTCACATCATGAACTCTGAGTATGTCCACGCCTCGAGTGAGACACCAGGCATGAGCCGCGGTGGTAGCTGTGAGCCTGTCATCGGGACTGCTTTCCCCATCAAGTGAAACATCGGCTTCGATGACATGACGTCGAAAGTGTTCGGCTGAACGTTGATTTTCGGCATCGATAATTCTTCCTAGAAAGGATTTTCGACTCAGCCCCACGAGAAGTAGAAAATCTTCCGGTCTCCACTCCTCCATCCGACCAAGAAGTACCGTATTGTCTTGTTGTCTTTTTCCAAAACCGATTCCGGGATCGAGAATGATTTTATCCTTTTTAATTCCGGCATTCATGGCTCTCTCGGCCGACATCAACAACTCATTCCTCACCTCTTTCACCGGATCGTCATATAGAGGGTTGTCCTGCATGGTAGTCGGCGTTCCCTTCATGTGCATTAAAACCACGGGAACATCCCGTTCAGCGGCTAATGAGGCCATGGCAGTATCGGCGGTGAGTGCAGAAATATCATTGATAATATCGGCCCCGGCATCCAGGGCGGCCCCGGCAACCCGAGCACTCCGGGTATCGATGGAAATTGTGATGTCCGAGAATCCCCGAATTCCCCGAATCACCGGTACCACCCGGGAAATTTGTTCATCATCATAAATTTTAGTAGACCCCGGGCGCGTTGATTCGCCGCCGATATCAAGTATGTCAGCACCATCCCGGATCATCCTTAAAGCAATTTCACAGGCCATTTTTTCATTTTCACTACGGCTGCCGGGAAAAAACGAGTCTGGAGTACAGTTGATGATGCCCATGATACGGGGTACGTGAAAATCGCTCATATACCCATAGTATATCGAAGCTATTGCACCGTGGAAGAAGAAGGCAGGATATCATACCCCCAAAGGGAGCTTACGGTGCTGCAGAAGCCGCCGAACACTTGGAAAAAAGACTATGTGTCTGCTTCCGGAGAGCTTATCATGAGAAAAAGACTCTCAGGAGGATTAAAAGCCGTGGAACCTACGATTCCGAAATTGCTAAGAAAAACAGCTTCCGATCACTCAGGACTTCCGGCCCAGATGCAGAAGGATGCAGATGGGATTTTTCAAACCACAACCTTCACCGAACTTTACGATCAGGCCAGACAGTTCGCTATCGGCCTTAAGAAATTGGGAATCAAGCGCGAAGACCGTGTCGGGCTTATATCTGACAACCGGCAGGAATGGTTTGTTGCCGACCTGGCCATTCAATGCCTGGGAGCTGCAGACGTACCCCGGGGATGCGATTCCACCGCAGATGAAATCACCTATATCCTGTCTTTCTCACAGTGTTCCCACACTGTACTGGAAAACGAAAATCAGCTGGAGAAAGTCCTTTCTAATTCCGCTTCCCTGCCCGATTTGAAAGAAGCCATCATCATCGATCCGGATTTTAATCCTGCTGGTGCCGATACCGGGAAGTTCAAGGTTCATACTTACGCATCGGTACTCGAGAGCGGCAAAGGCGCCGATATAGCACTTATCGACGCCGAAATTGACAAGGGTGAACCCGATGATGTCATGACCCTCATTTATACCTCGGGAACCACAGGCGAACCCAAAGGAGTGATGCTCACTCATACAAATTACCTCCATCAGATCAAGGTTGTTCCCGCCCTCATTCACGTAGGTCCCGGAGACCGATGGCTCAGCGTACTGCCGGTCTGGCATTCTTTCGAGCGAATCATGCAGTACGTCGCCCTTGGAACCGGCAGCGCACTCTGTTATTCCAAACCCGTCGGTTCCATACTCCTGGCGGACATGCAGCTGGTGAAACCCACATGGATGGCCTCGGTACCCCGAATCTGGGAATCGGTCCGGGACGGCATTTATCGCAAGGTGAACCAGGCCGGAGGTGTCAAGAAAGCCTTATTCTTGTTTTTCGTCGCCGTAGGCAGCGTCTGGACTTCTTCAGCCCGTATGGTAAAGGGACATGTAGCTCGCTATCGAAAACGCAGCCGTCTGCTGGACGCCATAGCAGGCTTTATCCCCTTCATCCTCCTCTGGCCTCTGAAAGCTCTGGGAGATGTCCTGGTTTTCAAAGCCATCAAAGACAAACTGGGTGGACATTTTATCGCAGGCATTTCAGGCGGAGGCGGACTTCCCGCTCACGTGGATGCGTTTTTTCAAGCCGCAGGAATCCTGCTCCTGGAAGGCTACGGGCTCACAGAATCGGCTCCCGTTCTCTCCCTGCGTCTCCAGGACCGGCCGGTTCCGGGCACCATCGGCCCCGCCTTACCCGGAACAGAGTTGAAAATAATCGGTGAAGACGGGAAAGAAGTCAGACCTGGAGAAATCGGCGTTCTCTACGCCCGAGGCCCCCAGATCATGAAGGGGTACTACAGGAAGGACGATCTTACCGCCGAGGCAATCGACAAAGACGGCTTTCTGAACACCGGCGACCTTTCAATAATGACTTATGACAGGGAATACAAGATTGTCGGCCGTGCCAAGGATACCATTGTCCTGTTGGGGGGCGAAAATGTCGAACCGGCACCGATCGAAGAAAAACTGAAACTCAGCCCTTAGATCTCACTGGCAGTCGTCGTCGGTCAGGACAAGAAATTCCTCGGATCCCTCATCCTGGTCGATCCGGACAATGTGAAGATCTGGGCGAAAGATAACGGAGTGGCATACATGGATGATGAAGAGTTGTTCACCGGGCATGAAGTGCACGAACTGTTGTCTGATGAAATTTCCGGTCTGATATCCCAGGCGAACGGCTTCAAGATGTTTGAGCGAATCGCCAGATTCATCGTGCTGCCGAAACCCTTCGAGTTAAGCATAGAGCTGTCCGGCAAGCAGGAAATAAAGCGACATGTCATAAACGACCTGTACGCCAAAGAAATCAAATCGCTTTTTACCTGAATCATTGACCCGCCGCGTGGTGAAAAGCCTTGCGGCGGGTTCTTCATTTTTCGTGGAGTCTGCATGGAAGAATTTCTGACCTGGGAGAAAACGGGCGACGTCATAGTGTTCCGCTTTCACAACAATATCGTATCCGAAATCACGAGCAATCTAAGACATGATATTATCCAGGTACTCAGAGACGAACACGTCGATACCGCCGTCTTTCACATGGGGGATGCCACATATATCGACAGCATGGGAATCGGGATGTTCGTACATCTTCACGTCCAGCACCGCGATAGTGTTCGATTTCTCTTCTGCAGCCTTTCGGATGGAATATCCAAAGCATTCGGTTACGTCAAGCTCATATCCTTCTTCGATATCCGGGACAGTCTGGACGATGCGCTGGAGGAATTGAATTTTGTTGACCTCTGACGCCACGATTGAACTTCCATGTAAAATCTTTCTCAGTAATGAGGGCCATGAATATTGCACCCGTAAGGGTGTTCCCCTGCAGGACCTGGTGAGCCGGGAAGGCCGAAAGGGGGTCGGATTCAACCGGCCGAACATCATGGCTCCTCTGGTTCAGCAACTGACGGCCAATAATCTCATTACCAGAATTGAATCCGAAGGCACCGAATTTATTTCTCGACGCAGTTCGGTAATCGATACGACGAAACTCATCGTATACGGGATTCTATACAGACGATTCCGCC
>JAUVIY010000010.1 GCA_030592625.1 Spirochaeta sp.
ACCGGTCGACTCAGGATGTCGCTGGACATGTCGGCCACCAGTGGAACATCCCCGGAGTCCGGGAAAGCTTTCCACTGAATTCCGCCGATGGTTTCATTGCTGGTGATATGGAGATATGAGGCCCCCGGAGTGGGTTTTATTGACCCGGGATCCGGAAGACGCATGTAATTATCAATTGAACCATCGTAGACGACGTTCACCGTACCGACTTTTTCCGCCTCGGAAATGGCCTTTTTAGCCCAGGCACCGGTGTTGATATAATCGGCGCTTCCGCCGGGAAGAAGCAGGTTCATGGGCAGCATGGAGAACTGCAGGGTAGCACCGCCGCCGATGAACAGCACCGAATAGCCCTCGGGTATCCCCATCAGTTCCTTGATGAGGGAGATAGTGTCCTGATGGACTTCATCATAAACGGGACCGCGATGGCTGACTTCCACCAGGGACAGACCAGTACCCTGGTAATCAACCATATCCCTGGCGAGGGACTCAAGAACCTCTACGGGAATCATGGATGGACCGGCTGAGAAATTGACGGGACGGCTCATTGGATATGCTCCTGTTAATTCAAATTCGGATTTATTGTGCCAATCATTCACAGATCGTATCAATGGCAAGGGACTGCAATATCCTTTGAGACTAGCACGATTCCTGGATTTGTCAAGTTAGTTAGGTTTTTTTGATGATTTCATCACTGGCCTCTGACGCTAAGGGACGATTCGAGTTCCCGCTTTTCCGTCCAAAGCCGCGGTAAGATGAGACGGATCCGTTATCACGCCCTCGTTACCCGTGGCTTTCACAAAGGCTGCAAGAGCCTGAATCTTCGGCAGCATGCTCCCCGGGGCGAACTGTCCCTCGGCGGAGAGAGCCTCCGCTTCGGCTACGCTGATCACGTCAAGTTCCTTCTGTGTGGGTTTACCGAAATCAATGCAGACTCTGGGAACGGCCGTTGAAATGATCAGCCTGTCGGCATTCATTGACCGGGCCATCAGTGAGGCGGCCTTGTCCTTGTCGATGACCGCTTCGATGCCCTCAAGTTCACCATTGGCATCAAAGGCAACGGGGATACCCCCGCCGCCGGCAGCTACGGTGATAACACCCGATTCCACAAGTGTCCGGACAACATCGAGTTCAAGTATCTCAATCGGTTCGGGAGAGGGCACGACGCGGCGCCAACCACGGCCGGCGTCTTCCTTCACTATCCATCCTTCTTCTTGTCCCCGACGTTGGGCTTCTTCTTCATCCATGAAACCACCGATGGGTTTAACGGGATTTACAAAGGCCGTATCGTCCCGATCAACCAGTACCTGGGTAACCACTGTTACTGCAGTTCGGTCGAGCTTGCGAGCCTTGAATTCGTTCATCATGGCCATCTGAAGGTTGTATCCCAGGGCTCCCTGGGTATCGGCAACGCAGGAATCCAGCGGCACTTCATGCATCACCCCCCGGGCAAGCTCGGACCGGCGGAGAATAAAGCCCACTTGAGGCCCGTTTCCATGAACGATGGCCAGCTTGTGTCCTGCGGCTGCCAATTCTCCAAGACTTACGGCGGCATGCCGGGCGGCCAGATACTGGGCCGATACAGATACATGTCTGGGGTCTTCGATCAAGGCGTTTCCGCCGATGGCGATTACGAGTGTTTCGGACATAGGCTCATGATAATACCGTAATAACAGGTCTGCAAGTGCTGAAATCGAAAATATCGGAGGCCTAAGTTCGTGTTTTCTGCAGTTTCCCGGCTTTCACCCGACTTTATGCTCGTACGTTGCCAACGCAGAAAAGGGTCAATATGGATTTAACCAAAAGGAACCCTTTCACATGCTTCAGAAAAATACTCCATATCCTGTTCCAATATCCAATCCCAATCCGGGAAAAACATCTTTCCTCCGGATGCCAATGGTTCTGGAGGGGTAACTGAAGGATCTGAAGGAAACGCAAGAGCCTGATCTCTGTAGAATTCGATAAACTTAAGGCTTGCCGCTGAGTTGGCTAGGAAATTCACTACCGCTTCTGCCTTTTCTGAGTTCCGTATTGCGGTATAGGAAGGGAGAACCGGCGCTCCCTCCAAGGGGTGAATTGCAAGCAGCTTATCCCCAGGTCCGGGGCCCGCAAATATCCCCGGCAACAAGGCAATGGGCAGCTCATCCTTCACTAGACCGTGCCGGGCCGCGGAAGGGGCACTTTTCTGACGCCAGTTCTTTATGCAGGTTTCCAGCCCCTCTTTTCCGAACTTGAACCACATACCGAAAAGAACTGATTTTGCCGAAGGAAGCTCAGTGGCACCAAGAAAAATTTTTCCAGCCCAGTATGGATCAAGAAGATCTTCAAGACTCCGGGGTATTTCACTTTCACTAAGAAGTTTCGTATTGGCCACAATATAATGAGGAAGTATCACCAGAGGGTGGAACAGCCCGGCAGAATCAACGGCTCCGCTATTACGAACTTCCTCTCTTATGGAAAAACATTCACTAAGGGGAAATAGTTTATCGGTATGACTTTGAAGATACTTCCGGGAACAGAAAAGATCAAAACGACTACTGACAAGCAGGTCAAACCCCAGTTCTCCCTTTGCCATATCCTCATCCATTTTCTCATACATTTTCACCTCTTCAGTGTCTCCAAGGTAGATGAATTGAGGACTCAATGAATGAGAATCCTTCCAAATCCGGGCGTCGGCCTCCATCTTTTCTTTTTCCATTCTGTTGAGAATACAGAGGTTGGCCCAATAGACCCGCAACTCATTCTTGACGGTTCCTAACATAACGATTCTTCCTGTATATAGATTAAATCCTCTACCGAGAGAGATTCTCCACAGCGTATCCGGTTCTGAGCCGTGAGGATTTTTTCGGTAAATCCTTCAAGAAGATATTCCGCTTTTCTTTCCTCATCGGTAAGGGTAAGGATTTGATTCATACCGCCGTTTTGCATAACGATTCTCCGGTCTCCCATAAGGGCAAGTAGAGGATCATGAGTTACCAGAAGAACAATCTTTCCCTTTCCTGCCAATAGATCCATGGCTTTACGACGGTCGATACCGGCATTCTCAACCTCATCGATTAAAATAATGGGTGAGTTGCTGATGGTCGCTATATCAGCAATCATCAATGCACGGGATTGACCACCCGAAAGACTTGTCAGGATATCATCCTCTCTTACCGGTTCTCCCGCCAGAGTATTGGCGTACTCCATCACCTCTCCTATCAAAGAGTCAGACTTTTTGATTCCCCTGCATTCACCGTGGAGATGGAGAAAATCTTTAACACCCATTTCCAGGGTAAAATTCATGTTCTGCGAAAGATGCGCAACGATTTTTACATCAGGATCATACCTGGTGGAATAGTCCGGCGATTGCCCGTTGATGAGTATCTTTCGCTCTGTGATCGTATCCCTTTGTGCCATTTGCTCAATATCACTGATAAGCTGACTCTTGCCGGATCCGGTAAACCCAACGATACTGTAGATCTGCCCGCTTTCAATTTGTAAAGAGTCGATCGGTTCAGGCCGGCCGGTTTTATCTTTTCCACCCAGTATGGTTATTGTTTTTGACATAACCGTTCTCCGCCTCCTTTTCCACATGGGAAATCCATTTTATACACCGCGCCCTGCTGAAACTTTGTTCCTACACGCATTTCTCCCATGCAGTAAGAACAGACCGCGGTGGGCATGGGATGGCGGAGTCTGGCGCCAATAAGATCAGTGGCATCCTTCCTGTCCAGAAGCAGTTTGGCAACATGCTCACTTCCTGCACCGGTAATACCATTGGCTTCTACGATGTCGGCGTTGGGATTTATTCGGCGGATTCGGCTTCGAAAGACTTCCCTCTCGGCCTGACTGATAGAATCACCTTTAACAATGATAACAATGTCAGCAGTGGTAAGAACCGGTCCGACCTTTTCGGGAATTTTTATACTGGAATGACTGTCAATAACACATACCGAGAGTGCCTTATCGATACCGGGGGCACACCGGTGGCAGAGGCCGGCAGTTTCCACAATAAGCAGATCTGCATCTTCCCCTCCCGCCCAGGTAATCATTTCTTCCAGGTTTACTACGAAGTAGTGGTCCGGACAAATGTCCCCACTCAATCCGACAATCACCGGTACATCAATACCGGCATACCGCTGATCATCCTCTGTGGCAAGACAGTCAATTTTAGATACCGCTGTTTTAATCCCCAGCCGCTGAAGGCATTTTATGGAATGGATCATCACAGAAGTTTTGCCACAAGCAGGAGGACCAGCCACAATAATGACCTTTGGCTTTCTCATGAGCTCTCCCTGAATCCCTTCCAGGCACGCTGAAGCGCTTCCAGGCAGAACTACTCCTCTTTATACACATATTAGGCTTTACCAAGTCAAGTAGTGAATATTTTATTTATTAGATAAACCTATTGACAGAACAAGGTTAATCTTGCTAAATAATGTTAGACACTTCTAACATTAAGGATTTATCATGAAAAAAATTCTTGTTTATTTTGTTTTTTTATCTCTTACCACTGGGATGGTTTTCGCAGGAGGAGGTAAGGAGCCTCCTTCTGGGACCGGAACTGAGGCTGAGACCAAAATCGAAACACCAGAGTTTATAACCGTTGTTGATGATCGGGGAATGGAGGTTAAAATCAGGAAGAATGTAAGTGCGATTGCCACCTTTCCTCTTCCTCACCCCCACATTATTGCTGCTATTGATGGGGGGGTTGACAGGATTATCGGTGCCAGCTCCATGTCTGTATCCGCTGCAAAGATTTCAGTCTTCGGCAAGATGTACCCTGAACTGTATAATGTTGAAACAGGTTACCTGAAAGGACTGTCCCTCAACGTGGAAGAGCTGGCCCGAATACAGCCGGATGTATTCTTTACCGACAAGGTTCTGGAAGGAATGGAAAATCTGGAATCTACAGGTATTCCCGTTGTTTACATGGGGCTGAAAAAAGAAACTATCCCTTATGCCAACGGAGAAACTGAGGTCTTCAGCCCCAAAACGACAATGGAAGACTGGGTCAATATAACCTCAGAAGTTCTGGGTAAAAATGAGTCGAAAGCTGTGGAAATCGCCCAGGTATGGGAGAATACAGAAGAGGAGATTCTGACAGTCATTTCTAATATCCCAATAGATGAAAGACCCAGAGTCTTAATTCTGTTTAAAACCAAAGGGATGCTGATAGCGGGTGATGGAACATTCGGACACTACTGGATTGCCCGAACCGGCGGTATCAACGCAGCGGAAGAATTGAAGGGCGAACACTGTGCCATGATAAAAGCGGGCAACTTCGAAGACATCATGAAATGGAATCCCGATATCATATACCTTTCTAATTTTGAGGATACCATGCCTGAAGATCTCTATAGAAACACCATTGACGGCCAGGATTGGTCTAGCATCAATGCGATAAAGAATAAGAAGGTATACAGAATTCCTCTGGGTATTTACCGCTGGTATCCACCAAGCCTGGATGGCCCGCTGATGCTCAAATGGATGGCTCAAAAAAACTATCCCGATCTTTTCAAATACGATATGGCAGCGGAAATTACTTCCTACTTTAAGGAATTCCATTTCTATGAACTGTCCAACCAGGAAGTTGAAGCCATCCTTAATCCTGCCTCCTCGGGTAATCTTTGAGTAAACTTTTTATAAATGAAAGTACTTTCGGTAAAACAAGGATCACCCCTGATCTTTATTATTCTTACAGTTCTTGTCATGGTAGCGTTCATTCTTGCTCTGGCAGTAGGCCGCTATCCGGTCCCCCCTGGGCGGGTGTTCAAAATACTCTCTTCGACAGTCATACCCGGAAGGGGGGATTGGAGTCCCATCACCGAAAGTGTCATCCTGAAAATTCGTCTCCCCAGGGTTGGTATGGCCCTGGCAGGAGGGATAGGTTTAGGAGTTTGTGGTGCTATTTTCCAGGGTATTTTCCGCAATCCGCTGGTAAGTCCCGGTGTCGTAGGAGTTACCAGCGGTGCCGGATTTGGGGCGGCCCTGGCGATTCTCATCTTCGGCATGGGAATTATGACTCAGCTCTTTGCCTTTCTTTTCGGCGGCGGGGCGCTTCTATTGACATGGACTATTACGAAACGAACCCGGGGTAGTTCTCTTCTTGTCTTTGTCCTTTCTGGTGTAATCATCAATATGTTCTTCCAGGCGATGATCTCCCTGGTTAAGTTCATGGCCGATTCGGAGGAAAAACTACCCTCCATCGTCTACTGGCTTATGGGTTCTCTCTCTTCCTGTTCCTGGCGGAAGATATCTTTTATCATACCTTTGATTCTTATAATTTCCATGATTTTGGTACTCATGAGGCGGCGGATAAACCTTCTCTCACTGGGAAATGAAACGGTGCTGAGTCTGGGCGTTAACCCTGCGGTACTCATGAATATCATCCTGGTATTAACCACCGTCATCGTTTCCGCTATCGTTTCTATCGCAGGAATTGTGGGGTGGATCGGCCTCATTATTCCTCATATTGCACGAATGATTGTGGGACCGGACCACGAACGCCTTATCCCTGCCAGTGCACTTCTGGGAGCGATTTTCTTCATGACAGTCGATACTGTCGGCCGGACTATCTCCCCTCAGGATATCCCTCTGGGAATCCTGACAGCCCTCCTTGGAGCACCGCTTTTTATCGGGTTATTGATTCGAACAAGAGGCGAGTGGAATCTGTGACTATCTCTATATCCAACGGAAGCTTCTCGTACGATGGGAAAAAGGAGATCTTTCACAACCTGAATTTTCTCCTGAAAAAAGGAGAAATTCTTTCGGTTCTCGGCCCTAATGGTTGTGGAAAAACAACGCTCCTTAAGATCCTTCTGGAGATTCATCACCTCTCGGGAGGTGTTATGAAGGTGGATAATCAACCGTGCAGACACGGCCGCAACGGCAACCAGCACTTCGGTTATGTACCCCAGAGTACCGGAGTTCCTGTGGCCTACTCGGTATTTCAGATGGTACTTCTGGGCCGTTCCCGGTTTATCGGTACATTTTCCCGGCCATCCCCAGGTGATTATCAGAAAGTGGAAGAGATTCTCAAGATGGTAAATATCTCCCACCTGGCCGTGAGATCCTTTGCTTCCTTAAGCGGAGGAGAACGCCAGTTAGTGCTCATCGCCCGGGCTTTAGCCACAGAAGCCCGGGTACTTGTATTCGATGAACCCACCTCGTCACTGGATCTGGTAAACCAGCACCATACAGTGGAACTCATGAGAGTTCTCTCCCATGAAAAGGGCTACTCCATCATATTCTCCACCCATGATCCCACCCATGCCCTTCACATCTCTGATAATACGATCCTTATAAACAGAGAAGGAACCTCACTATTTGGCCTGACAAAAGAAATGATTACAGAAAAACATATGAAACTTCTTTTTGGAGTGGAGACTCGTATCCTCGATCTATCTCTGAACGAGGGGATGGTTTCCCGTGGGGTGATGCCAATACTCCCGCCTTTTAAGCCGAGGGCCGTAAACTCATGAGGGTGGGAATCATCAGCATCGCTATCTATAAAGTGGAGAAAGTCAATCAGGTGAATCAAATCATTACTGAGAACAGTTTCATCGTTCTGGGTAGAATGGGAATGCCCTTACAAGAGCGGTCTATGAAGCTCATATCTCTGATTGTAGAAGGAAATACCGACGTTATCGGTCGAATGGCTGGGCAGATCGGAGAAATCGATGGGGTAGAAATTCAATCCATGCTGATTAAAGAATTAAACAAGAAAGGGTGAATATTCACCTGACGCGATATTCTACAGTTCCATTGCTGCTTGCTCCCTTACGCCAGCAGGATTAAACTGTATATAAAGTCACCGCGCCAGAGGTCAACAGCAATGAAAATCGTCATCGCATCCGATTCCTACAAGGGAAGCAATACCAGTCTCAAAGTAGCCGGACTCATCGAGAAAGGGGCTAAGGCCGTATTCCCCGACGCCGAGTATGTGAAAATTCCCATCGCCGACGGCGGGGAGGGAACGGTGGAAGCCCTGGTGAGCGGATTGGGCGGTGAAACGGTAACGGTGAAAGCGGAAGACCCCCTTGGACGACCGGTTGACGCGTTCTACGGCATCGTGGACGGCAAGGCGGTTCTGGAAATGGCTGCGGCCAGCGGATTACCGCTGTTGACCGCCGATGAGAAGAACCCCCGGATCACCAGCACTTACGGAACCGGACAGGTCCTCCTGGCCGCCCTGAAAGCCGGGTACCGGGACATCACCATAGGTATCGGAGGCAGCGCCACAAACGACGGGGGTGCGGGCCTTGCCCAGGCCCTCGGATTCCGGCTCCTTGGAACCGATGGCGCGGAACTTTCCCGGGGCGGAGCGGCCCTCGCGAATCTCGCAGCAGTGGATGATTCAAGGGTAAGCCCGCTGCTCAAGGATGCGAAAATTCACGTGGCCTGTGACGTGGACAATCCCCTGCTCGGGGAACACGGCGCATCGGCAGTCTACGGACCTCAGAAAGGGGCCGACCCCGGGATGGTGAAAGAACTCGACGCCGCCCTCGAATGCATGGCGGACGTTGTGGAGAAGTGGAAGGGGCAATCCATGAGGGATATTCCCGGAACCGGAGCCGCCGGCGGTCTGGGATTCGGCCTGACAGCCTTCTGTAACGCGATAATCAAGAGCGGCATTGACACGATACTGGATCTGGTGGATTTCGAAGCGAAAATCGCCGGAGCCGACCTGGTGATTACCGGGGAAGGGAAAATCGACGGCCAGTCCATCAGGGGCAAGGTGCCTATCGGTGTAGCCGCCCGCTCAGGCCCGGCGGGTGTCCCGGTCCTGGCCGTTGTCGGAGACATCGGAAAAGGCGCCTCTGCCGTATACGGTTATGGGATCGACTCCATCATGAGTACGGTAGACAAGGCCATGCCTCTGGAGGAAGCCATTGCCCGCTCGGCCGAATGCCTGGTTGATGCCGCCGAACGGGCCTGCCGGATGATACGTATCGGGATTAAGATTGCCTGAAAGTAATATGGCGAGTAACACAGCAGGAGTTTCCCGAGGGATATCAGTGTGGTGTCCCGGTAATTCGCACTCATAAGCAGCTCCCGGACAGTCCCACTCCCGGAATATGACGCTCATATACGAAGGTATTTCCGGGACACCACATCAGTTCTCCCGTCTGATCCGGCGGTCGTTACGCCGGTTCCAACGGTCTTCCAGGCGTTCACGTCCACGTTTACCAATACCGATGATGATATCTTCCGGTGTACCCACCACATTGATGGTTGTGCGGCTCCGCCCGGAGTTCTCGGCATTGATGATTTCATCTTCCACTCCGTCGTCCCCTCCACCGAATATCATCCCGGTGACGACATCATCGATGACGGAATTGGGAACCGTGACGCTGTAGCTCATGAAGGAATCCACGGTGCTGTAGCCCTCCAATTCCAGGTAGCCGAGAGTGGATCCCACCGCAGTCCTTGGAATATCGAGTCGCCCGTCGGCGAGCTCCGCCCTGATTCTGAGGGTATCGAGGCGAACGTCTCTCATGTTCCGGTTCCTGAAACGATCGGCAATGGCCACGAAGGGAGGGAACTCCACCAGACGTCCTCCTGCCAGAACCACCTTCACATCCATGACGGATCGGCTCAAATCGATTGACAGGTCCGGATTCACCACAGCATCCAACCCGACCCGGCCGTCCAGGACGCCTTTCACCATTTTTCCGAGATTCACAGTTTCTTTCCCATTATTTATGGGAATCATGGAATCCTCGAGTCTGATTTCATCGAGGGTTACATCCGCTTTCAAAAAGATGCTGTCGGTCCGGGATAAATCAATTGTACCGTCGACACCGGCCCGCCCCTCTTTTTCACCACTGAAGGAGATATCTTCGAGACGCACGATACCGTCTGACGACAAACCCATCGTTCCGCCGATATCCCTCCAATGAATTGGAGTCATCAGAAATTCGGAAACATGCAGATCCAGGCTCACATTCGGATAAGTGCCGCGGCCAAGTTCCCATTGTCCGCCTGGTTCCGATCCTCCGGGTTCCGGCTCCTCTCGTTTCTTGATGAAATCCGACATGTCCAGGTAATCAGAGTCAAGAACGAGGTTCCCGGTTATCCGGCCCATGTCCAGTGTCTGCAGAGCCTCCAGGTCGTTCAGATATCCGTGGGCCGTGAAGACACTTTGCCCCAGCCGGCCGGTCAAAACGGACAGATCCGCACGATTGTCTCGGGACAACAGGTCGAAAGTCAATAAATACGGCAACTGACGAAGCATGGAACGGCCGGAGAATTCATGCAGTGTCCACCGTCCCTCGGGCCAGCTGCCTAGGGATTCGAACCAGTCGGAATTCTCGAAGCTGAGCTCCAGATCCACTAAAACATCATTCAAACTCCGGTTCAACCAGGAATCATCATCCACCACGGAGGTGGGGAGAAAATCCGCTACGGTCAACCTGGAAGATTTGAGTACAAGATGCGAAGTAACGGTTCCCGCCTCGTTTCCCCTGAGCAGGTATTCGTACCCATCCAACCCGATCTCCAGACTCACGTCGCTGCCTTGAAGCCGGCCCCTGAGATCTGCGGTGAGCCCGTCGGAAATCTCGATACCGCCAGAGAAATCGCTCAACACCTTACCGGTTTTGGGAACCCGCGCCTTAAGTTCGATAATGCGGTAGGCTCCTTTCGGAAGGGGGGCGGCCGATCGGAGAGCTTCGGCGGTGGTGTCGAATACCAGACCCAGGGAAACGTCTTCCAGATCCCGGTCCCAGGAAGCCGCCACAACGGGATCCTCGAACAAAGCCGATGGGTTGATCAAGGGCGATGTGATATCCAGGCCGAATCGCAACGGACCCTCTCCGCCGAGAAGAAGGGGCCAGACATCCCCGAAGAATCCGTTCAGGGATATCTCGCCGATATCGGTAACAGCCTCAAGATTGTGGATTTCCATGAAACCGTCTTCCAGGGTAAACAACAGATCCAGATTCTGTATGCCGGATCCACTTGCCGGCAGAATGTACCTGAAGTCGGAAAGGTGGATTATTCCACCCTCCCGCTCCCTTTCCCTCAAGCGTCCGGTATCATCAAAACGGCCGGCAACATCGACATCGACTTCAATCTCACCGGCGAGGGATTCGGAACCGGGGAAATTGAAGAATGAGGCCAGTGAAAACAAGTTGAGTCGGGCATCAAGGTCCAGCATCACCCTGGGAGCTTTCGGATTCATCAGGGTGAAATTCGCATGAATATCTCCATCGGGCAACCTGGCATTCAAATCCTTCAGATCCAGAGAGATTTCACCTTCGCCGATGCGGGCTATCAGTTCAAAACCGATATCCCCCATCACCATGCCCGTCGGCACATGCCTGAGACCGAAGTCATCGCAAACGACATCCAGTCTCATCCGGGGCCGGCCCGACAGAGGGCCATCAAGATAAGCATCGATGACAATCTCACCGTTCCCTTCAGGAACGACATCACCCAGCTCGACACCGGGAGGAAGAAAGGTGAGCAGCAGGTCTGTGTCGGTACCCCTGGCTTCCAGGAGGAGATCGGCTTCATAGGGGTGAAAAAGGGCCGCTTGCCCTCCAAATTTGATCCGTGCCCCCTGAACATCGAGTATACCCGTCTTCACGACGGCTACCCCTTCTTTCATGTCAATATCCAGGTCCAGCTGGTATCGTTTGCCCTTGAAGTAACCGGGTCCAAGGCTATCTGATTGGATGTCGGAGAAAGCTGAAGCCAATGCGATATTTCCGTTTGCCCCGACTCTGACAATGTCCATATCGAGGTATTCCAGCAGAATCGAAACCGATGCACCATTTTGATAGACCCCGGCACGGCAGTTTTCGAACCGGACACCCTTCACATCCGCCGACCAATGCCTCCACCGACCCTCAGAATTATCGGTTTCTTCCCTTTGCTCGGGATCAGGCAGTCCTCCGGTCGATTCAAGACCCAGGGCATCAAGCAGGTTGATACCCCCTGAGTCATCCATACGCAGTTCCACTTTCACATCACTCAGGACAAGAGACTGCACTTCAATCCGGTGCCTGATGAGGGCCAGGGGATTCACCTCCGCACCTATTTCGCCGGCCCGGATCACCTCGACGCCTTTTTCATCGATAAGAACAACCTCATCCAGTCGCAAAGAAAGGCGTGTGAAGAAACGCCGCCAGCTGAGTTCACCGTCCCCGATAATGATAGTACCGGGTATGGTTTCGTTCACCCGTTCAAGCAGAGAGATGGTAATGGACCGCCGGAAAATCCAGACTCCTCCGGCCAGCAGCAATACGAGAGCCATGAGACCCATGGGCAGTGCAATCGCCAGGATCGTCAGTTTTTTCCACCGTCGTTCAGCCAAGGTTCACTCCCATATTCAGTATAGGCCATTCCTTGTCCAGCCCGACAAGTGTCGCTATCATGGCTCATTATGAATCTTCTCTCCCTCACCGACGTATCCCTCACACTGGGGGACACAGAGTTATTCAGCAATGTCACTCTCGGCATCGACTCAGGAGAGCACATTGGATTCATCGGTCCAAACGGGGCGGGAAAGTCTACTTTACTGTCGATTCTCACCGGTAAACGCCTGCCTGATACCGGGACTCAGCATCGGCGCAGCGATCTGAAAATCGCCTATCTGCCCCAGATTCCCGAGATTCCCGAAGCTGCGACGGTTGCCGATCTGGTGTTCCGCAGCAATGATCCCAAAGCCGCTCTGGTACGGCGGTACGAATCGCTGCTGGAGCATTACAACGAAGAGAAACATGAGGAACTGACCGAACTCCAGGCCCGGATGGACCATGAAAATGCATGGAACATCGAGAACACCTATCATTCGTTTTTAACGGAACTTGGGATACATGACCTCTCGCGACGGGCGGATACATTGTCCGGTGGTGAACTGAGGAAGGCGGACATGGCGCGGGTACTGGCTTCCGGCGCCGATCTGCTTCTCCTGGACGAACCGACCAACCACCTCGACCTGGAAACCGTCGAGTGGCTGGAAGGCTGGCTGAAAACCGGCAAACGCAGCTATATCCTGGTCACCCACGACCGCAGTTTTCTCGACCGCTCCTGCGACGTTATCCTCGAGCTTGAGGACCGTACCCTCCGAAAATATCCCGGGAACTGGTCCACCTACCTCGCAGCCAAGACAAAGCGCCTTGAGGAGGAGGAGAAGGCTGCGGATAAACGTACCAACATCCTCCGCCGGGAAATGGAATGGGCCTCCAGACAGCCCAGGGCCCGGGCAACCAAAGACAAGAAACGTCTCTCCCGAATTGAAGATCTTCAGGACGCCCCCCAGGCCGATCTTCAACGCATGACCGAGTTCTCCGCCAGAGGCCGCAGGCTGGGAAAGAAAGTCCTGGAACTGGTGAGCGTCGAGAAATCCCGGGGAGGCCGGAAAGTCATCGCACCCTTCTCCTACAGTTTCAAAAGGGGCGAGAGAATCGGCGTCGCCGGGCCGAACGGCGCCGGTAAAACCACCTTGTTGTCCCTGGTATCCGGACTGCTGTCCCAGGACGACGGACGCATCGACGCCGGTGTGAACACCCGGTTCGCCGTTCTGGATCAGTCCCCGCTGAAAGCCGATGAATCACTCAATGTGCTGGAGTACATGAAGAAGGAAGCCGACAATGTCCGCAACACCGCCGGTGAACTGGTGGATGCGGGCAGATGGCTGGAACGATTCGGATTCCCCGCCGCCGCCCGGCGCCGTAAGATCCGTTATGTATCGGGCGGAGAGCGGCGACGGCTGCAGCTTATCCGGCTCCTCATGAAGGAACCCAACTTCCTCATCCTCGACGAACCCACCAACGACCTGGACCTGGTTACACTGGGATTACTGGAACAGTTTCTCGAGGAGTTCGAGGGCTGTCTGCTGGTTGTATCCCACGACAGAACCTTCCTGGAACACATCGTGGACTATTTCTTAATCCTCGACGGCAGCGGTTCGGTCCTGGGTTTCTCAGGAAGCTGGTCCGAATACCGTGAAACATTGAAAGACAACCCCGGGAAACGCCGGATATCCACGACCGATGCGGCTAAACCTGCGCGAATACCGAAAAAAGGACTAAACTTCAAAGAGAAGAAGGAAATGGACGATCTGATGGAAGACATTCTCCTTCTTGAAGAGGAGCTGGCCGAATTGGAACGATTCTTCTCCCTTCCCAATCCCGATCCCGATGAACTGGCCGCAGCAGGGAGGCGTCATGATCCCCTGCGGAAGGAAATCGCACTCAAAACCGCCGGCTGGGAAGATCTGGCGGGCCGGGACGAATGATGCCCCGAAGGATACCGGCCGCTCTGCCCCTGGCTATGATTCCTGTCATTGCTGCAGTCCTCCTGTTCATCCCCGGAACGGTGAATGCCGCCCCCCCGGGTGATGAACCGGCTCTGGGACCCCTTGGCGGGCGGAATGTCTACGCTCCTCACCTGCCATGGTTCAGCTTCACCGCCGACTCTGCAGCCGCCCTTCCGGCGGGTACTATCAGGACCGGAACCGCCATCTATGTTCTTAACGAATTCAGCTCATACCCCTTCGACCCGGAAGATCCCGCGTATTTGCCGTTGGAACCCGATGGAAGACTCGACCCCGACGACCAGGACGATCTGACGGCTATGGATTACGAAAGTACGATCTGGGAACTCAGCATTGACTGGCAGGCCATGCCCGCCTGGCGTTTCAGCGCCGACTGGCGTCTCCATGCCCGTTACGGCGGATACCTCGACGGCGTCATCGAATGGTGGCACAGCGCGCTGGGGGTATCCAATGCCGGAAGGGAGTACTTCTCCCATAACCGCTCGTACTGGGATATCGGGAGTTCCACAGGAACATCCTGGTCCGGAGAGGGCAGTGTTGTGGGAGCCGGCGACCTGGATCTGCAGGCCGTCTGGTCGTTCCGGAGCGGCCCGAAGCTCATCCTGGCCGCCGGCGGGGCATTCAAGATTCCGACAGGCCGAAAGGATGGTGGTTTCAGTTCCGGTTATCCGGATATCGGTGCGGAATTCCTGGTTGACTGGCGTCCCTGGAATCGCTGGGCCTTCTACCTTAATACAGGAATCATCATCCCCTTCGGTGGCGAAGGACGTATGATGGGTCAGTTCATCCCGGCGATGGAATTCCGGGCCACCCGGGGACTGTCCATACTGGTTCAGATGAATATTCAGACTTCACCGGTCGTTGGAATCGAAGAGTACATTCACCCCATATTCGGACGATCCACCATGTTTGCCCTGCCCCAGACCGATATCAAAGTCGGACTCAAGGGCCGCTCCGGCCGATTCGGCTGGCAATTCTATGTGGAAGAGGATCCCCTCACCTGGGAGGGACCCGACATCCTGTTCTTCTTCGGCGCGGACTGGAGCTTCAGATAAGCCGGTGTTCATCATCACGACTGGGTAAGGCTGACCCGGACCCGGAAGCCTTCGACGCTGAAGATGCTGTACTTGCTGATTTTACAGATGATTGCCCTCAAAAGAATAAACATGGATAAAATGAGATGACAACGATACCTTTCAAGAGAATAATCTTTTCTCTACTTATCACTGTTACTGTATCATCCTTTTGGGGATGTACATTCATCAGACAATCTATCGCTGTTTTGAGGTCAACAGACCATTTCGTCACACACAAAAACGACTCCAGACTCTTATTTGAACCAGGTGCCGAGGACTATGCAGATAAGATTGTCTTATTTCTTTCTTCAGCGATTCAACGAGTTGAGGAAAAACAATATCGCTTATTTACCAAGCCGGTTCGAGTATACATTTGTGCATCGAGAGAGAGCTTTGCACGAATGTACGGGGCTGATGTTAGAGCAGGGGTGCTGACGAAGTTGTTTCTTTCTCCCCGCATCTTTGAAGACGGGGATGAAATTGCAAAACTGTATCTCATCCATGAGTTGTCCCATCTCCATATCCGGGACCAACTCGGTAACTACAAAGTGAGCCGATTGCCATCCTGGTTCAAAGAAGGTTTGGCTACCTATGTTTCAGATGGTGGAGGTGCGCACACGGTAACAGAAAAACAAGCGATTGATTCAATAAAATCAGGTAAACATTTTATTCCCAATAAAACAGGTGGTTTTATTTTTCAAAAGACTGCCAGTGACTGGAGTTTGGAACATCATATGTTTTATCGTCAAAGCATGATGTTTATCAGTTATCTGGCGGCAATAAACGAATCCGGATATCGAAAACTTCTCCTGGGCATCGAAAATGGTGAACGGTTTTCTACCGCTCTTCAAGCAGCATTGGAAAATTTGTGGAACAATTTCCTGTATGAAGTTAACAAGACGGGTTAACAACCGCATCAACTCGGACCGGCAAGTCCGTTACGCTTTATTACCAACCGGTTACACAGAGGAATCACAGTGCAAATCACGTATCCTGAACTCGGAATCTGTGGCCTTTCCTGCAGGCTTTGTCCTCGGTACCATACTGTGGGCAAGAGCAAGTGCGGCGGCTGCAAGAGTGAATATCGAATGGGGGCAGGCTGTCCATTCATCACTTGCGCAGTGAAGAAAAGGGGAATCGAGTTTTGCTGGCAATGTACTGAGAAAGGCACATGCGAGAAGTGGCATAAGCATAGAGCGTTTGGAGCAAATCAGGATACCTTCAAATGCTATCAGAAACTTGAAGATAACATTGGCTGTATTCAGCGGAATGGCGTGGATGCGTTTGAAGAAGTGCAGAATGTAAGAGAGCGGTTGCTTGGTAAGATGTTACAGGAATTCAATGAGGGACGCTCAAAGAGTTATTACTGTATTGCTGCAACGGTGTTGGGGGTAGAGGAGCTGGAAACAGCCCTGGTCCAGGCGAGGAGGGATTCGGCCGGGCTGGAGATCAGGGACAAATCCAGGATTCTCCATTCGATACTGGATAAAATAGCCGAGGGAGAACGATATTATCTGAAGTTGAGGAAGTCGGGTTCTTGAGTCGGTCGGGGCGCAAATGTCGAATACCTCGTCACAGGCAACAAAAAGCATTTCCCGAAAAATCTGCGATGCGGTATTGAGGTGTTGTCACCCCGCGAGTTTCTTGACGTATTGAAAGAACCTCACTGAACAAGATAAATCTGTCGAAAACCCTCCCTCACCAGCAGGAAAACAGAATATACTTCCGGTTATGGTGTATTTAATCAGTGGAAAAAAGAACGAAGGGAAAACGACGCAGCTGAAGCAGCTCTTTGAGGAAAAGAAAAACGCTTTCGGCTTCATTGCCGAGAAGGTAAACGACTGCGGAAGAGTGACAACATATAATCTTGTCGATCTTACCACCGGAGAGAAACGCACATTGGCCCGACTGGCAAGCCTCCCGCTGCCGGAAGACTGGGGCGAGGACTTCAGCCACGGACCTTTCAAATTCTCTTTATCCGGCTTCGAGTGGGCCCGCAAACTGTTCATGTCGGCAACCAATGCCGGTGCCGAGAATTTCTTTATTGATGAGTTGGGGAAACTCGAACTGGACGGTAAAGGTCATGCTGAACTGATCAGATCGGCACTGGAATCCGGGATTACTCTTTATATCTCCATCAGAAATATCAATATCGAAGAGGCCGTGAAGGTTTTCGGCATCAAGGAACACTCAATCATCAAGGTCAATTAACGGAGTCTTCCACCGCCGTAACACACACGACACCTCCGCCGTCCATTGCGGCGACGCAGCGGTTGCAGATGTCACAATCTGATTCTTCAATCTCTCCCGAGGCCAGCTTCTTCGGGAAATCCGGATCCCGTATCGTCGCCCGTCCGATCTGAACGAAAGAAAAACCCTCGTCCATCAGTTGGCGTATGCCGCTTCCGGATACAACACCGCCGACATAAACGACGGGAATGGAGACGGCATTCAGGATTCGCCCAGCCGGTTCATGAAGAAACAGGGGCTCGTAGGGATAGGTTTGAACCATGAATCTCCCGAAGAGTCGTGTGGCAATCCTCTCAAAAAAGGTAGGGCGATTCCGCGCCATTTCTTTCACAGGCACATTACCACGAAGCATCATGAACGGCGTTTTCGATGTAAAACCGCAGCTGGGAATCAGCGCCGTCGCACCGGCCTCTTCGAAAGCCACGGCAACCCCCACCGCTTCCTCTATCTCCAGGCCGCCTGATATGCCGTCAGTAACGTTCATCTTCACCAGGATAGGAAAGTCTTCACCGACGGCTTTCCTGACACTCTCGATGACTGCGACCGGAAACCGGAGGCGCTTCTCCGGAGATCCGCCCCAGTCATCATCCCGGCGATTTGTGTAGGGAGAAAGAAACTGACTGAGCAGGTACCCATGTCCGGCGTGGATTTCCACTGCATCGAAACCCACTTCCCTGACGAGATGTGCCGCGTTTCCAAATGCATCAATTACGGAGGTGATTTCAGCCGAATTCATGGGATCAGGCGAGGTAAATCTGAAATTGTTGAATACTTTAGAAGCACCCAGGGGTCTGCATCCGATGACTTTCGGGTCGGCGAAATATCCGCCATGGGTGAGTTGAATTGATATCGCTGCACCTTCGCCATGGACAACATCTGCCAGCTTCTTGAGGCCAGTTACCGACTCAGGGCCGATAACTATCTGATCGGCAAAAGTCCGACCCTCCGGCACAACACAGCCATAAGCCAGAGTCGTCATGGCCACGCCGCCCTCGGCGGTTCGTCGATGATGCTCGATAAGCTCTTCGGTCACCTTCCCTGTCCGACAATACCCTTCATAACAGCCTGAACGGATCATTCGGTTACGAAGCTTCAGGCTGCCGAGATGAGCTGGTGAAACGGGATCTATACATTCCATATCACACAGAATAATACCTTATAGCGAAAATTGGGCAATAAAAAAGCGCCCCCGCTGAGAGGGACGCCAATTTGCGGTGATGAGATTTCGCCTGCAGTCTACTCTGCTCTGCAGTCTAGTCTACCTTGGGAAAACCCTTGATACCTGCGAGGAACCCTTCGATATCTTCCTGGGGCAGCTCGTAATCAAACAGTTCGCCGGCAAAATAAGCCTGGTAACCTTTAAGGTCCATGAGTCCATGACCGGACAGGTTGAAGATGATGACCTTCTCCTTACCCTCTTCTGTGGCCTTATTCGCCTCCTGAATGGCGGCGGCTACGGCATGACTGGTTTCCGGGGCGACAATAAGGCCTTCAGTCCGGGCGAACGTTACCGCCGCTTCGAAGCATTCCATCTGATGGATGGCCCTGGGTGCCATAAGACCCTGCTTCACGGCTGCGGAGACCAGGGGCGACATACCGTGGTATCGGAGGCCGCCGGCATGGATTGGAGAAGGGATGAAGTCATGACCGAGGGTGTACATCACCATCAGGGGTGTCATTCCGGACTTATCTCCAATGTCGTAGGCATAATCACCCCGGGTGATTGAAGGACAGCTGTAAGGTTCTACCGGAATGATTTCCATCTCCGCCCCGGCGATTTTGTCCGCTACGAAGGGAAAGGCCAGGCCGGCGAAATTGCTTCCGCCTCCGGCGCATCCGATCACAACATCGGGCTGCTTCTCACCGAATTTAGCAAGCTGAACCTTGGCTTCCTGCCCAATTACCGTCTGATGGAGCATGACGTGGTTGAGGACGCTACCCAGAGCGTACTTCGTATCACCGGATTTATCGGAGACAGCGGCTTCAACGGCTTCGGAGATGGCGATACCCAGAGATCCCGGTGTATCGGGCATTTCCGCCAGAATCTTCCTGCCGATCTCTGTGGTGTCCGAGGGGCTTGCGATGCAATCGGCACCCCAGGTCTGCATCATCACCTTCCGGTAGGGTTTTTGATCGAAGCTGATCCGAACCATGTACACCTTGCAGCTCATACCCACCTGAGCGCAGGAGAAGGCCAGGGCGCTGCCCCACTGACCGGCACCGGTCTCGGTAATAAGATGCTTGGTTCCGGCCTGTTTGTTATACCAGGCCTGGGCTACAGCGGTATTCGGCTTGTGGCTTCCCGGAGGACTCACCGACTCATTTTTATAGTATATGCGGGCCGGAGTCCCAAGGGCTTTCTCCAGGTCCCTGGCTCGATGAAGGGGACTGGGCCTCCATTTGTACAGAATCTCCCGAATGCCCTCAGGAATATCGATCCAGCGCTCGGGGCTCATTTCCTGCTCGATGAGATTCATCGGGAAAATCGCTGCCATCATCTCCGGCGTGACGGGATTACCATCAGGTCCCAGGTAGGGTTTGGGAGGCTCTGGCAGATCAGCAACGAGATTGTACCACTGCTTGGGCAATTCATCGGGGTTGAGAACGACTTTTGATATCACGAATGGGCTCCTTTTCTGAACCAGGCGGCGGACGAAAGTCTTCCCTGGTACGAATATGTTTCTATAAATAGATACATATCACAACAGACAAAACCCCGTCAATGAAAAACTTCAGTTTTTCCGCCTTTAGCTGCGATTAATTGCTTTCAGCCAACGTATAGATGGCAACGACATCTTTCTTGCTCAGCTTCTTCAACCCACCGAAGGGACCGTCCCGCATGGCTTTATCGGCCATTATGTCATATCGGTTATCGGTGATGCCCAGAGCGGAAAGGCTGGTGGGCATACCGATGGAGTCATAGAAGGCTTTATGCCGGCGGATGCCTTCCAGAGCCGTCTCGTCTTCCCGGCCGGCGACATAGTCCACATCCCAGACCCTCACGGCAAACTGGACGAATCGGGCAGGATTCTCATGACGTACATGGGTCATCCAGGCGGGGAACACCACAGCCAGGCCGGCCCCATGGGCCACGTCATACTGAGCTGAGAGCTCGTGTTCAATCTGATGGCTGGCCCAGTCGTCCTCCCGGCCGAGCCCGATTATATCGGTATG
>JAUVIY010000213.1 GCA_030592625.1 Spirochaeta sp.
AATACCTGGCCGCGCTTCTGGGAATCAGTGCCCTGATTAATATCTTTTTCAATCCTATAATCGGACGAATCATTGACCGCTGGGGCTACAGGGCGGTGATGATCGGTGACACAGTAATCCTCTTTTTTGTCTGTCTCCTCTACGGTTTCGCTCACCGCCTGTTTTCAGAAGGTACGGCTCTGATTGTGGTGAGTGTGGTATTCGTATTGGACTGGATGATCTCCGGCGGAAGCATGGCCGCGAGTATCTATGTCAACCGGATCAGCGATAACAGGGGAGAGATGACTTCCACCCTCTCAACGGGAATCTCAATCAATCATCTCTTCAGTGTGGCCATCGCCCTTGTGGGCGGACTGATCTGGGAGTCCCTGGGTGTGGAACTCTTGTTCATTCTGGCCGCCTTGATGGCGGTGGGAAACACGCTTTTCGCCATCAGCATTCCCCGAATTCGTAGTGTCATGGGTGCATGATACCCAACAGAGAAGACGTACTTCCAGGAAAGAGAATCCGAGCCGTTCATTTGTAAATTCAGATTTCTGATTGCCCTTGTGTCATTTTGCATGTACAATGATCCCGTCCTCCGAGTCCGGAATCCCTAAAGGCAATGCCCATGGAACCGGACCGACAGGGTGTCGCAGGAAACCGCGCCGCCTCCCGGAATTGGAAAGGAGCGACGATCGAATTGAGACTTTTTACGCTACTCGTCATACTTCTCATATATCTTCCTATAAATGTAATCCAGGCCTTGGATATTCATGTGAATGGGGAATCGAGCCGTTCATACACGGAACGCAACCTTTCGACAGGTAACCCTTACTCCTATCCGGGCCGGGATAGTGTCATTCCGGTCGAAGGGTACCCTCTACTCGAACTTGCCCCGCTCATGGGACATGTCTGGCGTGTCAACATCCATTATGGTGATGACGATATCGCCGTAGTATCCGGGAGTGATGCCGACTGTTTTCATAGCTGGTCTCTTGTCAGGGGTGTTAACGGTTGGGACCTGCGGACGGAGTCCGCAATCTATGAAAACCTGGTCTCCCTGGATATCAAAGGGGAGGAACTGGAGGCCGGCGAACTGACCGTCTGGCTCGGTTGGGAGGGAACAGAGCACCTGAAAGGGATAATCCGGCGCTTCGCCAACGCCCATGGCCTGGAAATCGATATCCAGAATGTACCGTCCATCCTTTCCAAAGTCACATCTGTAGCCCGGGGGCGTGGCCGCATTCCGGATGTCTTCATGGTCCAGTCCGATTATCTGCCTGAACTGATCGGTGCCCGGCTGATCCAGAGGCTGGACGATATGGATAACGGCGGCCTTCTCGAGAAGGGAAAAGCCGCCTTTTCCAGGGATGGGAATCTCTGGGCCCGTCCCCTGTATTTCGACACTCAGCTGGTCTTCTACAATCCCCGCCTTGTGCCCACTCCCCCGAGAAACTGGAATCTCGATGATTTTGAACACATCCTTGTGAATCTGGCTGAAAACGGAGTCTCTCCGATCACCTGGAACGCCTATTCCGCCTATTGGCTCATTTCCTTCCAGATCGGTTTCGGGAAGGAAAACCTCGTGGAGAGAGACGGCAGCCTGATTATTGACGACCAGGCTACGAAAGATGCCCTTTCCTACATTCTGAAACTGCAGGATCAGGGACTTCTGGATATCAGGGAACGCGATGGCATGATGAGCCGCTTCATTACCGGGGACGTGGGGATGATACTCTCCGGGTCCTACAGCATCCCCTCATTCCAGGAAATCGGTATACCTTTTGCAACAGCTCCATATCCATACAACGACACGGTGGGCAAGCACATCTCTCCCCTGCTGGATTTCAAGGGTATGGCTGTCAGCCGCAGAACCTATTATCCCATCCTGGCCCGTCGGCTCATCGAATACCTCACCGACATCGGGGTACAACATAGAATCACAACAGAACTGTCTAAACTGCCGGTGAGTCATCTTGCCCTGGATATGCAGCGCATCAATGAAGGCGAGGTTGGCAATCAGGTGGAGTCGCTGTTGGCCAGTTATGAGATCGGTACGGTAATTCCCCCGAACGATGTCTATCCCATCTATAAAAACACCATGTGGAAAATGCTCAGCTTCGCCTTTTCAGGTCAGCTGGGCGTCGAAGAGCTGCTCCGTCAGGGGCAAGTCATCATAAATGAAAAACAACAAAGGAGAACCTCCCCATGAAAAACCGTTCAATAATCCAGTTGGCTCTCTCGATTATGGCACTCGCCTTTATGCTGACGGCTTGTGCTACCGCAAACCTGGAGACAGGATCGGAATCTACCGAATCAGCCGATACGATATCTCCCGCCCCCACCGAGACGGAATGGACCATCACCGTTACCGGCATGCAGGAAAAGACCATCGATTCGTCCGAACTCGCCGATTCCATGAGCCATGAATCCCACCGGATGGAGATGATACTGAAATCCAAAGATGAGACTCACAGCTACGTTGGCCTGCCGTTCCGCTACATCGCTGCCATTGCAGACATGAGTGTCGGCGATCATCCGGGATACAAGTTCGACGAAGATTTATGGCAATCCGGATATGATATCACCTTCACCGCCGCCGACGGTTTTAGCGCCACCTTCAACACCGCCGACGTATCCTGGGACGATCTGATGCTTACCGCCATTCGGGACGGAGAGACCGTCTCTCCCCGAATCGTTGGGGAAATCAATAGTAAACTCTGGGTGAAAGACCTGGTGAGCATTGATCTGGATCTGGCCGGATCTGCCGTCGTTGGTGACGAATTCCAGCTGAAACTCATCGTGAACGGTAAAACCGACTCCTTTACTCTCGATGAGCTTGAAGCTTCCTCATGGTACGCTGAGGGTCGGGGCAGTTTCACCACATCCGCTGGAACTACCTATACAAACGACTACGGCGGTATCTGTCTGGCCGACTTCCTGCGAAGTTTCATGAAACTCGAAAAAGATTCCATGGTTACCTTCGTGGCCACCGACGAGTATGAGATGTCCTATAGCGGGGAGCAGATCCTTGACGAGTCCGACGGCATCTGGATTCTGGCATTCAAGATGGACGGAGAAGACATGCCCCTGGATCCGGGTTACATCCGCACCGTAAAGATCGGTCCCGAAGTGCCCAATATCACCGGTCATACCAGTGTGAAGATGATCGAGGAAATCAGGATCGACGGCGAGGGCTACAAGGATTTCACCTTGTTGATGAAAGGACGGAAAGACTTCGAGGTAGACAGACAGACCATGCAGAGCGGCGTCAGCTGCCACAACCGCACCGTTACCTACTACGACAGAAAGAATGATCTGGATATCATCTATACCGGTATCCCCCTCTGGCGGCTGCTCGCCTATTCCGACGACCACGATTTCGCTCCACATATGCAGGACTCTTCCATCATCTCCTATAACCGGGATGCCGCCACCGAAGGATATGAGGTAGTCATCAGCGCCGCCGACGGTTTCGCCATCACCCTGGATTCGTCACAATTGGATAACAACGATGATGTCATCATCGCTATGTACCGGGACGGAGAGGAATTGCCCGAGAAGGATTTCCCGCTTGTCATTGTATGGGATAAGGATTCCAAGATCGTTCCCGAAGGTATCAAAGCCGTCCGGAACATCGCGTCTATCGAATTGTTTTTTTAATAAAGGGCGGCTGGTGTATGCATACGGTCAGAGGAGCCCCGGTCTCCCGCAGATTCTTCAAACGATCTTGATCGGTCCAATTCATATATGAACGCCCGAATGATACCCTTGTTGCTGCTCATTCTCCTGATCGGTTTGGCACCCTTCGGGAATGCCCTTGCCACCTCATTCTACAGCGACGTGTACGGTCAGAGAACCTGGGTAGGGCTTAGCAACTTCCGATATCTTCTCACCGATCCGGCTCTTGGATACAGCCTGAACATCACCCTGGCCTGGGCCCTGGCCTCAACTCTGCTCATCCTGACCGGCGGTGTACTCTTCGCCTCTGTTCTGAACCGAAAAGGTCCCGGCTCACGCCTTTTCTATGGTGTCCTGTTGATTCCATGGGCCGTTCCCGTCTACATCGCCGTACCCGTCTGGCGGGCAATCATCCACGGCAACGGGGGAACATCAATTTTAAGCTCGCTTTTCGGCATTGAGATAAATCTTCTCACAGATCCCGCCGGAGCCTTCATCGCCACACTCTTTGTAGCCTTCTGGACAGGCGTTCCGATGACGGCATTCCTTCTGACCGGTTCATTGAAGAAGATCCCTACCTCCTGCATCGATGCCGCACGCATCGATGGCGCCGATGAGGGTGCTATTCTGAGCTATATAACGGTTCCCCAGATTCGCGGCTCCCTGTTGATCCTGGCGATCTTGAGTTTCATCAAGTCCTTCAAGGAATTCTCAGTCATCTATTTGATGACATCCGGAGGCCCTCCCCTCGTCTCGGGCATTACGTCCCGACACATCGTTGGGGCCACCGGCACCATAGGCGTTTTTCTCTACGAAATATTCTCGGAAACCGACGACTTCGGCCTTATCGCCGCATTCTCCATCATCGTTATGGCCCTGGTAGCCCTGTGCCTGCTTCTTTGGGCGTATACCCGCCGACCCCGGCGCAGAAGGAGGCCGCTGGCCTTAGCCGCGGCGGTACTCCAGCCGGTTTTTGCCGGATGGCCCGGACTCGTCTGGTCGGCCTTCTTTATCACAGGCTATTTCCGTACGAAGATCTTCTTTATCGCAGCAGGTGCCCATGTCG
This sequence comes from Spirochaeta sp., assembly GCA_030592625.1. GTDB lineage: Bacteria > Spirochaetota > Spirochaetia > DSM-2461 > DSM-2461 > UBA2779. Next base: position 4,730 of record JAUVIY010000213.1, read on the forward strand.
TATATACGATCATCATGATTTCCGCCAAGGGTTTTCTAAGGGGTTTTCAACCTGCCGTCCTGCTCTCCATCGCCGCGCTGCTCCTTATTAAAACCGGTGAGAGAAAACGCTTTCGTAAACGGCCCGCTCTGACGGTACTACCCGGAATCTCAGCATCGCTTTTTTTCCTGTTTACCTCTCTTGCCCTTATCTTCCTCGTACTTATCA
>JAUVIY010000144.1 GCA_030592625.1 Spirochaeta sp.
CGGCTTTCCGGTCGACATAGCACTCCTGAGGCCCAAGGCCGAACCAGGAAACCTTTCTATACCTTGAATGAAGGGCCATTCGGGTACCGAATCTAACCATTTCCCGCCAGGGGCGACCCCTCAGGACAAGTGTCATTCGGCCGTCGTTACCAAAAAGAAACTCCTGAAGGAACTGCCCGAGAAACCCGACAACCTTCAATCTGAGTTTCACCTGCAGCCCTTCGGGCTTCAATTTCACCTTCCAACGCTTCAATTTCCGGTTCCGACCGGCTTTATCCCAGGATTTTCCGTAAATCCGATCCGCCATCCGGAATATGAAAACCCGTAAACGATCCCCAACGGCTCCGGGAGGAAGAATCTTATCAAGGAAAGCGGCGATACCAAGCTGCTCGTTATCCGTCGGAGCCCGAAAGAAGTCCGGTTGCAAGGGCTCTGCAAGCATATTGCCCTTTCCAAAATCAACGACTTCCAGATCCCCGTTGGAAAGACTGATCCTGGCACCCATACCTTTCCCGGCAATGAAGAGCCTTCCGGAAGTTTCTTCGTAGTGCCATTCACCCTGCTGCCTTTCGTACCCTGTCTCACCTGATTGATCTGTACCTGTTTTTCCTTCAGCAGTTTCAGATCCGGGGATAACCTTGAGATGATTGAAAATTGCGTCAGCCGGTGCAGATGCACCGGAAATCGAGGGCACTGGAAGCTGCATTCGTGCTATCTCGAAACCGGCTGGTGCCCAATTATTCTCCTCCTTGAGACGGACCGAGAATGTAACGAACCCCTCACCGTCCTGGGTGAATGCGGCAAGATCCCGAAACAGATTGACCGTTTTCTCCCCTCCAGGTGGTATGTCAGGCTTACGTATCGTTCCTTCTGCAACACTGATTCCATTACGTTCAAGAATCCATACCAACTCATATGTGCTCAAGTCTTTATGAGCATGACGGTTTATAAGTGTCACAATACCCCGTTTCAGATCCACGGGTCTGACGGCTACCGGAGAATATAACGCCTTAATTTCGGCGATTTCCGGCTGCGGTTTCCGTTCCGCTGTGACAATCCCGTTTGCACAGAAAATCCCGTCATGGGGTTTCTCGCCGAACTCACCGCCGTATGCGAGATACTCTTTACCATTTTCGGTTTTCCGGTACAGAGCCTGGTCGGCAAAATCCCAGATAAAGGCGCCTGCAATGTTGGGATATCGGTCTATTTGCTCCATGTAATCCGAGAAATTACCCAGACTGTTTCCCATGGCATGTGCGAACTCACAAAGAAGAAAGGGCTTATGGCGATATTTCCGGGGTGTAACCAACCAGCCGAAGGGATGTCCCTGTTCCCCTACAGCCACCCTCACAGTCTTATGCCGGCCGACTCTTCTCACAGTTTTAACCCCGGCATACATCAGGCTGAAGAGATCCGATGTATCAAGCCTGTGATCCCCCTCGTAATGGATGGGCCTTGAAGAATCCAGAGCCAGGGCGGCAGATTTCATCTCTTTAAAACTCCGGCCTTGCCCGGCTTCGTTCCCCAGGGACCAGATAATGACACTGGGATGATTCCGGTGGGTCAGTACCATTCGTTCCATCCGATCAACACAGTTCGCCGTCCATTCAGGGAGTGATGCCGGCAGTCGCTGCCTCAGACCGTGACTTTCGACATTGGCCTCATCAATGACGTAAAGACCCAACCTGTCGGCAATTTCATAAAGGGCTGACGGATTGGGATAGTGACTGCAGCGGACGGCATTGATATTGTGCCGTTTCATCAGTATGAGGTCGGATTCGATGATTTCATGTGGTACGGCCTGTCCGAACCGGGGGTGGATGTCATGCCTGTTGACCCCGTAGAGTTTTACCGGACGTCCATTCACCGTCAGAGCTGCGCCCTCAGGGCCGGGATCAATATCCACCTGACGAAATCCCCAGGCCATGCTCCGGACATCCAGGACGGAACCGTCATCATCAGTCAACTCCGTCACCAGATTGTAAAGATGAGGGTCGTCGGCACTCCATTTCTCTGGAGCTACTATGGGTACGGAGGTTTCGATGAGCGTTTTTTCACCGGGAACCATTTTCACATTGACAGGAGAGGAGGACGCAATAATATCCTCTCCACCGGTTTTATAAAGATACCAGCGAACAGTCCGGGATCCGACGCCTTCCCCGATGAGAGCATCAAGAGTAACCGAAACATCCAGCTGGGCATCCCTGTATGCCCGGTCAAAACGGCATCGGGCATATATATCGAAAATCCCGCCATCAGGTGGAGCAATGAGTTTCACCGAACGGATTATTCCGCCGAGGCGCCACATGTCCTGGTCTTCCAGATAGGTTCCGGCGCACCATTTATACACTTTGACGGCGATGAGATTTTCTCCGTCCTTCAAGTATGGTCCGATGATGAATTCCGCCGGGGAATAACTGTCCTGGGTGTAACCGACTTCCTGACCATTGACCCAAATCACGGCTGCAGACCTGATTCCCTCGAATCTTGCCACGACACCGTTAAGCCGGTCTGACCATTCCTCCGGGACCTGAAAAACAGCCCGATAACATCCGGTAGGGTTGTCCTCGGGATCTATAGCCGGAGGGTTCACGGTATCGTGGCTGTAGGGATATACCACATTCAAATACTGGGGTGTTCCATAACCGTGCAGCTCCCAGTTGGCCGGTACTGGAATCGAATCCCAGTCAGTATCATCAAGATCCGTATCATGCACATTCTTAAGAACCAGGGAAGGATTCGGATACCACTTGAATTTCCAGTCGCCGTCCAGACTCAATGACCAGGAGTTCTCCCGATTCTCAACGGCATCGGCTATACCGGGAAACGGCAGCTGCTGGAATCGACCGGTCAGTTTGTTCCGACCTGTAATTTCCGGATTCTGCCATTCATCACCGCCGGATTCGCCTCCTGCACATCGATATCTGATTGCCTTTTTAACCATGTTCGATTCTTACCTCGGCTGGAGAATAACACGACCGATAACGATATCACAGTATGGCCGGCTTACCCGAATCCAGACTTGCCCGGATTGTGTCAAAAAACTAAACTCATAGTGAGTGTTCCCCACCTTGTCACATTTTCAGTGAAACCCCGGCAGTATTGATTTCCGGTTGAATTGACACTTATATAAGGGCCCTTCAGGGCTGTAAGAATATTTTGTGACAAGGTGGGGAACACTCTATTTGGAGAAAATAATATGGCTCTTGAATGGAATAACCTCGATAAAACAACCTCATACACACAACTCAGAGACACCGACACGTTTATAAGCCTATCCGATGATCTGACTGGGGAACGGGTGGAATCCTGGAAGGTGCCTGCCGGCGCCGGTTTGATGTTCCATTACGGGGCCTCAATGGTAACCGAAACTGATCTTACGCGTCTCCAGGCCCTCTCCGATGAGCAGGAACTCATCGGGAAATATAAAGCCGTCCTCAATGGTGAGAGAATCAATACAGGAGAGGACCGCCGGGTACTCCACCAGCTCACCCGGGGGCAGTTGGGAGAAGATGTTATCGAAAACGGTATAAATCTTCGTTCTTTCTACATCGAGCAGAATACCCGGGTCAGGGATTTCGCCGAAAAAGTGCATTCGGGAACCATCACCGGGTCTATCGGTAAGGATTTTGACACGATTGTTCAAATCGGTATCGGCGGTTCAGATCTCGGTCCCCGGGCCCTTTACCTGGCTCTCAGACAGATTCACGCCCCGAAAATGAAGGCCTTTTTCGTCTCAAACGTCGATCCCGACGACGCTGCCGACGTCATTTCTCTCATCAACCCGGAAACAACATTATTCATCCTCGTGTCCAAGAGTGGTACAACCCAGGAAACCCTGGCCAACAGAGACCTGATAATAACGAAAATGAAGTCGGCAGGCATTCCGGGTTACGACCCATCGGGTCATATCATCGCAGTTACGAGCAAAACCAGTCCGCTGGCAGGATCGTCTACCGTACTGGACTCGTTCTATATCGACGATAACATCGGAGGCCGATATTCTTCCACCAGCGTCGTGGGGGGTGCTGTTCTATCACTGGCTTTGGGACCCGCGGTCTTTGATGCCCTGCTGACCGGGGCCAATGAAGCCGATAGATCGGCTGTAGAACCGGATATCCGCAAGAATGCCTCACTTCTCGACGCCCTGATCGGTGTTTTTAACAGAAATGTCCTGGGCCTGCCGGTCACCGCCGTACTACCCTACAGCCAGGCTCTTTCCCGCTTCCCTGCTCATCTCCAGCAGCTGGACATGGAATCCAACGGAAAGAGCGTCAACCGCCGGGGTGAGGCGGTTTCATATTCCACCGGTCCCATCGTTTTCGGAGAGCCTGGAACAAACGGTCAACATTCCTTTTATCAGCTTCTGCATCAGGGCACCGACGTGGTACCTCTTCAGTTTATCGGTTTTCGACAATCTCAGGCAGGCGAAGATATCGAAACTGACGGTTCCACAAGCCAGACAAAGCTCAATGCCAACCTGGTTGCACAAATTATCGCTTTCGCCAGGGGAAGCCGTAATGAAAATCCCAATAAGAATTTCGACGGTATGAGACCCAGTACGCTCCTGAGCGCCGACCGGCTCGACGCCCGGGTACTCGGTGCGCTTCTGGCTCATTTCGAGAACAAGGTGATGTTCCAGGGTTTCTGCTGGAATCTGAATTCATTCGACCAGGAAGGCGTACAGCTGGGTAAAATTCTTACCAGATCCGTCCTTGACGGAAGCTCAGATGATGGAGCCCTTCGGGCTTTCGCCTCGATACTGAGAATAAAATAACTCCGGCTTGTCTCTATCACGAGACAAGCCTTTCTCTCTGTGCTACCATCCTTCTCGCGTCCGAGCTTGAAAGGATTGACTACAGTATATGCATCGAACTATCCAAGGCACCCTGCCCCTGGGCTTCCTGGGATTGATATTCGCGCTGACTCTCTCATTGGCTGAACCACAAATTGCAGCAGGAGCTGAGTACCATGCTGCGGATTCCATCATAGCCCCCCTCAGGGACGCCGTTTACAACCACGCTCTCACGGAACCGGAAATCCGGAATCTGCACCAGTCCACCCTGGTCAGGATCGCAGTCGAAATCACGGCTGAATCAGAAGCAATACGGGCCGAAGCCATTGCCCACTACTATCTCGGAAGATATTACCAGGCCATTAAAACCCGGGAAGAGATGATGGCCTATGCCGAAGATATACGAAACGGTAAGTATCTGGCACTACGGAAATACTATGAAGACCGTGATGCCGCTCTCGAGGCATATACGCAAGCCCGGAGCGCCGCAGAGTCATATCTTATGCTGGTTCCAGGGGCCGAATCACACCGTCTTTACGGAGAAATCCTCGGTCAGATGCTGTTCCTCGGAAATGCCATCCAGGCGCTGTCCATCGGACCAAAGGCCAGGAAACATGTAAAAAAAGCCCTGGAACTGGATCCTGATCATATAAAAGCCCTGATACAGGAAGCCTCCCGGCTCGCCTATTCGCCGTCAAGTTATGGCGGGAATCCCGAGGAAGCTCGTACTCTGTATCGCGAGATACTCAGAAGCGGAGCAGCGGACAGAGAAGACATATTCAATATATACGGTGGTTTCGCAATGGCTGCGTTCATGGAAGGGCATGACGAAGAAGCCGCTTCATGGTTCAGCGAGGCCTCCCTTCAGTATCCCGGGAATGTATTCGCCGCGGGAATGTTGGATTATCTGCAGGAGGAGGCACTTTGACAGGAGCCGTCTATGCATGGCTGGTGATAGCCATCGGTATCTACATGCTCGTTTTCACACTGGCCAATATCATCTACCTGCGCACCGTATCCCGGAAATCGACGTGTACCGATGGCCCGATGGTTTCAGTCCTGATTCCAGCCAGGAACGAAGCCGCCAGGATCGGTCCGACACTGAAGTGTCTCACTGAGCAGGACTATGAAAATTACGAAGTGATCGTTATCGATGACAATTCGGATGACGGTACCTGGGAGGTTATCCGGCACTTTTCCGACGGTAGAAGCAGATTTCGAATCCTCAAGGGACGCAATCTTCCAGATGAGTGGAAGGGCAAGCCCTATGCTATGCAGCAGCTCACCGAAGCTGCTCGAGGAGAGATCCTTCTTTTCATCGATGCCGATATGAGACCCGGTCCTGAGCTGGTTTCATGGACCGTCACGAATATGGAGTACCATAAAGTTGATTTTCTATCAGGGTATCCCATGCATACAACACCTGAAAAAATGGAATACATGCTCTTTCCCGTGATGTACCTGGCGACATCCTTTCTCCTGCCCCTCTGGCTGTTCCGCCATAGCAGAACGTACATGTTCTCTCATGCCATCGGACAGTATTTCTGTGTTCGTTCCCGGGTTCTGGATAAAATCGGAGGCTTTCATCCGGTAAGAAATAAGATTAATGAGGATATACAGATGGCAAGGTATTTGAAAGGCAAAGGCTACAGCCAGGTTTTCCTGGACGCTAAAGACCATTTGTCGGGAAATATGTATGACTCAATGCAGCACGCCCGGATGGGAATCATGCGTGTTGTGTATGAGTATTTTGATAATAAGATTTATCCGTTCTTTTTCATGGGTCTCGTCATGGTCGTATTATTACTGCTGCCCATCCCCCTGGCCATCGCCGGGGCGCTTACGGGCAATCCTCTATCCCGGCTTATGGGAATCGGGATTCTGATGGTTCTTATTGCCTGGGGCCTCACTATGAGCGATCGGAAACTCCCCTGGTACACGGCATTCCTGTATCCCGTGCACTTCACATGGGTTATCATTCTGTCTGTTCATTCCATTTTCCTTTCCAGGAAAGGTCGGGGGTATATGTGGAAAGGTC
>JAUVIY010000050.1 GCA_030592625.1 Spirochaeta sp.
ATATCCAGTCCGCTGAAATCAATGCGATCAGGGATGAACAGGCACTGCTTTCAGATATGCATCAGTCGTTGAATGCCGAAAGCAACGGTTTAATGGATTTCCTTATATCGTCGTTCAATACGAGTATAGATAAGTACCAGGTTCTTGCGACTGACACAACCGATGCCTTTGAAAACGGTAAGGCAAACATCGTTATTCTCCCCGAAATGGGGGGTGCTATATCTAAAGCTCTGGAATCGGTTTTCCGGCTGAACGATCTGATGATCGAACGCCGCGAAGAACATACCCGAAGTACTGAGCGATTCTGGCAGATTACCAGTGATACTTATATTTATGCCAGCGGCGTCTCCCTATTCCGCCTCGTTACTGATGAAGTCTACCGGCGGGGTGATTATGAGAAGGTGATGGAAGCCGCGACGGATTTTATTTTAACTCAGGCCATTCTCCACAATACAATCACATCAAATGTCGATGTCCTGAACAGACAGATGGACATCATCAATTCCGAAATCGACAAAATATTACAGAGACAGACCCTGGTGATGAATCTTGGCATCATCGGAGTCATCATATTGTCCACCATTCTTTCTTCCCTGATCATCCGAATTATTATCAGGAGGGTTAAAAGACTCCTGGATGATATTGCCGTCCTGGCCACCGGTGATCTGACCGTCAGTGCTTATGAATCCGGCAAGGATGAACTGAGTGAACTCGGCAGGAAACTGAACGGTTTTATCGAAAACCTGAAGGATACCCTCGGAGCCATACAGGCTGGATCCCGTTCCAACACCCGTGCACGGAACAATCTTCTGAATGCCGTGGAGGACTCTGCAGGTTCGGTTGTGGAAGGGGAGCGGAACGTCGAATCGATTCTGGAGCTTACCAGCTCACTGGACAAGAGCGTCAAGGATTCGGCGGCTGCGGCCGATCTGATTGTCAGCCGGGTGGATAGCTTTACCGAGATGATCCAGGCTCAGGTGAGCATGGTGGAGGAGTCAACTGCGGCAATTACGGAAATTACCGCTTCTCTTTCGAATATGTCCAAAGCTGTCGGCAGTAACCGCAAAGCCGCAGACAGACTTGAGACGGCATCACGGGACGGGAGCGAAAAAATCGAGGAAACCGGCAACACCATCCGCAGGGTGAGCAACCATGTCAATGCCATCCAGGAGATGGCGGATATCATTAAAGGGGTGGCGGATCAGACGAATCTTCTGGGTATGAATGCAGCTATCGAGGCTGCCCATGCCGGCGACGCCGGTCGCGGATTCGGTGTTGTTGCTGAGGAAATCAGAAAACTGGCCGAAACCACGGCTGAAAACTCGCGCATTATCAGCGAAAACCTTCAAGCGATTATCGATGATATTCAAGATGCCACAGAGTCAAGCGACCATACTATTACGTCCTTCAATCTCATTGATCTGGAAGTACAAGGCGTTATAAGCAGAACCGCCGAGGTTGCAGCGAGTATCGAAGAACTCGGCCAGGGAAGCAGTCAGGTAATGGAGGCGATGAATGAACTCCAGGAATACACCACCAGGGTAAAGGAAAGCACCATCGACATATCCAAGAACATTCATTCGGTGCGCAATTCGGTCGCCGTTGCCTCAGACGTTTCACATCAGCTGAGCACCAGTAACGTGGAAATCCGGACAGGAATGTCGGTTATCAGGGAAAGCTCGGAGCGAACCCGTAATGTGGCAGATAGTATTAAAGCCATCAGTCTGGATCTGGATTCTGCCGTCCGGCATTTCAAGACGGAAGAGTACATTGACGCACCTGCAGCCGATACCGGGAAATCTCTGAAGGTACTAACTTCGTCGGATGAGGACGGTGTGACTTTGAGTGAGGGGGATTGGCCCGGTAAGGAGCAGCTGACCGTTGTTGATGAAAAAGGCCGGCCTGAGAAATCGTGAACAGGCCGCTGATAATCGGACACCGCGGAGCTCCGGATAAAGCTCCGGAAAATACGGAATCTTCTTTCCGGGCGGCTCTAGAAGCCGGGGCCGCGATAATAGAAACCGATGTCCGCCTGACGGCGGACGGGCATATTGTCGTCTCTCACGATCCTGATTTCTCAGGTCTCGGCGGGCCCGTAAAGCCCATTATCAGGAGCACCAGATCCGAGCTGGAAGCTGTGATTCTTAATAGTGAAAGCGGTAAAGTTGTCAAACCCCTCTTCATGGACGACGCCTTGAGATTATTTCCGGATACCTTTTTCAATATAGATCTGAAAGATTCCGGAAAGGCAATCGTGAGAGCCTGGACCGATCTGCTGAGCAGCAGCGGATCGGTCCAGCGCTGCCGAACCGCATCCTTTCGGGACAGAACCCTGCGGATTTTTCAGAGAATGAATCCCGGTGCGCCTGTATCGGTGGCTCGTTTCGGCGTCGCATGGCTGCTTCTGACAACCCTTATGGGGCGCCCCCGGTCACCCAGGAAACGGGAAGGGGTTCTTCAGCTGCCTGAGCGCGCGGGCCCCCTTCGCATCCTGACCCCCGGACGCATCGCCGGATGGCAGGAGAGAGGCTGGAAAGTTCAGGTATGGACAGTCGATAATGAAGAGGATATGAGGCGTTTTATCCAATGGGGAATTGACGGTATCATAACGAACCGACCATCGTTGCTGAAGGTAGTTCTGAATACTCCGAACACATAAGGAATAATATTGAGACAGCATGAGAAAATATTTGTAATCGATACCAATGTCCTGATCCATCGTCCCGATGCCTTTGTCTCTTTCCGAGACTCCCTGGTTATCATACCCCTGTGGGTATTCGAGGAACTGGATAAATTGAAGAGGGATCATGCCGGCAGAGGACGAAGCGCCCGGCAAGCCATCCGATATATCGACGAATTTACAAAGAAGGGAAATCTCCAGACTGGTGTAAGACTGCCGTCAGGGGGCACCTTGAAGGTGGGATTCGCGCAGGATGCCAAGGTTCCCAAAGACCTGTCCCTCGACAATACGGACAACAAAATTATTCTTTGCGCCCTCTCCCTCAAGCAGGCCGGAAATGATGTTTTCTTCGTCTCCAAGGATATCAATGCCCGTATCAAGGCCGCCGTTCTCGGTTTAAAAGCTGTTGATTACGAAAAAAACAAGGTGAGCATGGAACATCTCTACGCCGGCATTGTGGAGAGTTCCATCCGGGAAGACCAACTCACCGACTTTCAGAATTCCGGTCGTCTCGCCTGGGACGATCGCACTCTGCTGCCGAATCAGTATGTTCTCTTCAAGCATGAAAAAAAGGGTAATAAAACCATCCATATCGGACGTCGTCATAACGACGAGGAATTGCTCAGATATGTAGAATCCTGGCAGGAACCAGTGATGGGAATCAAACCCCTCAACATCAAACAGCGTATCGCCTTCGATCTGCTGATGGATGATTCGATATCTCTGGTGACCCTGGTGGGTAAGGCGGGAACGGGAAAAACGCTGTTGGCCATGGCGGCTGCTCTGAAGAAGACATTGGAGGAAAAGCATTATGCCAGGGTTCTGGTGAGCCGACCCATCATTCCGATGGGGCAGGACCTGGGTTATTTGCCGGGTCATAAACAGGCGAAGATGTCCCATTGGATGCAGCCGGTATTCGATAACCTCGAATACATCATCGATTCGGCCCAACAGCAGAATCTCAAGAGCATCGATCAGCTGTTGAACAACAAGGTGATGGAAATCGAAGCTATCACGTATATACGGGGTCGTTCGCTGCCGAGGCAGTACATCATCATCGACGAAGCGCAAAACCTCACACCCCACGAGGTGAAAACCATCGTCAGCCGGGCCGGAGATGGTTCCAAAGTTGTGCTCACCGGCGATCCGTATCAGATCGACTGTCCTTATCTTGACGCCGAATCAAACGGACTCACTTATCTGGTTGAAGCCTTCAAAGGAGAGAATCTGGCCGGCCATATCACCCTGGCCAAGAGCGAGCGCAGTCCCCTGGCCGAGCTGGCGACGGAGTTGTTATGAGCGAACGGCGATACACCCAGACCGTCAGGCGGGAGCTGAGTCGTCTTGTCGAACTGGCAGCTACGAGGGAATCTGAATCTCGACTTAGGGAAATCTCTTCATTGGTGAATCGGTGGAAAAAGGGCAGTACGGCTTCTTCCGACGCCCTCATTGAAATCAGCCGTTTGTCAGGCAGCTCACCTGTTATATGGTCTGATGGTGCCGACCCCGGAGTTCCTGTAGCTCATGCTGTTGCAGTGGGCTTTCTGGACAGAAAAGATATCTCGGATTCTGCATGGAAGGCCATCGAGATTCTCATCACCCTGGCCGGAATCTGAAATTCTGCCGGTAACACCTATCCTATTTGATCATAGCACCCGTGCATTCTATAATGTGATTATGGAACGGGTCAGGTTCTGCAGACAATGCGGTGAACTCTTGGAAGAACAATGGATTCATTGTCCCTGGTGCGGCAAGGAACTGCTGTACGGCACACTGTCCTGGGAGGCAATTGTGGATGATTCCCTGGACTGTGCAGAACATGAAAATCTGAAAGGTTGCATGGGCCAATTGGACGATATTTCAGGAAGACTTGATGCTCTTGAACTTGAGCTGGATGCTTTCCTGGCCGGAAAAATATAAATTTCTACAATATTTCTAAGAACACCTTAATTAAACGTCGATAAAGAAGCGATGAAGTCTGCCCTCGCAGTTAGCGTATTGTGGCTGACGGCCCTTGTGATGGTATCGGCCGCCGATCCCTCATTTAATTTGTCGGATCTGGCCGGTGACGAACGCCTTTTATTCACGAGCACTACGGATCAGCCGGGTTGGGGGACTTATGAAACCCTGTTCCTGGCAAGTCTGGCCGACGGTGACGGAATTGAAACCCTGACTCATTTTCCCGAACGCACAAGATATTTCCCGAACACAAGTGAACTGGAAATACAGAATCGATTCGGTCTTTACCGGATTTCGATTCACGAAGGGTACGGGATACGGGAACTCGAGTTTCATCCCTCATTCTGTGATGGTGCCGATATTGCAAAAGGTCGAATATTACCGGTTGCTTCTTCACCTGATGGTCGATGGATCCTGATACAGGAACCCGATGGACCGGTGAGAGGTCGCCTCGTTTTGTACGGTGCTGCCGGCGGTGAAGGAATCCTCATTTCCCTGAATCACGTTCTTGATTATCAGGCTGCACCGGCTCTCTGGTCTCCCGATTCGAGATACATGCTTTATGCCCGGGATGGAAGGCTGTTTTACGTTTCAGCTCGTCATATGGAGGAATCCAGGCTCCCTGATGAAAGTTATCGGGAATTCGGTGAAGGAACGCTCTCCAGTGTCCAATGGACCAGTCCGGACACACTGTATTACATCAGGGGATCATTAGTGAGTCTGGTGAGACCTTCCGAGTTTTTCACACGATCGTTTTATTCCGAACCGCTGCCTATTGGAAGTACTGCCGGTAAACTGCCGGTGGAATTCGATCCCAATTTTGATACATTCTGGCCGGCTCCCGACGGATCGTCCCTCATCGTGCTCAAGGAAGAACGCAATCTATTCCGCTTCCCATTGAAGGGAGATAACGGCGAAGAAGCCCTGAGCCTTCCGTTCCTGCATCTGCCCGGGGAATCCAAGGTACTCCAGCTCTGGTGGAGATCCGGCGGGGATATATACATTCTGACTGGAGGAAGCCGCCGGGGAAGTACAGTTTCCCGTCTGTACCATCTGGATTCCGATGCAGGAGAAAATGCCCGGTTCAAGGATAAAAAACTACCTGAAATCCGTCGTTTTGTGCCGTCGCCCGACAGGTCCCTCCTGGCTGTACTTGAGAATGAAGGCGTTTCACTCCGTATTCCCGACACATTAGAGGAAATCCGCTATATCACCCATCCGGATCCCAGGGATCTTTTCTGGATCGACGGTTCCCGGCTCCTGATTGTCGGAGGCCGGCGGATTGAAATTGCAGCAGTAGACGGAGTCGAAAAGGTTCTGATTTCCCTGTCACAGGTGGATAAAGCCGGATTTGATGCAGAAGAAACCATCGGATCGGTCAGTGGGGGACGGCATTTCCGCCTGCAGCCTGATTCCCGTTTATGGACAGCCGCCGACGAGGGCACCGGTAGGGGCATAAGAACTCCGAGACTGGAATCACCCGTGAACAGGGTATATCTGGATGATAATATCATTATGGTCCGCACCGTTGACGGATTCGGGAATCGGGTACTGTTCCGGGCACCTGCTTCTGATGGAGAGTTTCCGCATGCATCTGAAGATGAAGCTCTGTCGACATCCCATGACGAAGGGGTATTCAACCACGGCTCCCGAAACCGTCGCCTGGAAGTCGCCCTGGTATTCAATGCGGTGGACAGTGACGATGGACTTGGCGAAGTTCTCAATATCCTGACCGACTACGGTCTGCGGGTGACGTTTTTTGTCGGGGGGAATTTTATCCGTCGTCAGCCTGAAGCGGCACGCCTTCTAGCCGATTCCGGGCATGAAATCGGATCCCTGTTCTATACCCATATGGATATGACTGATTACCGCTACCGTATTGATACCGAATTCGTCGTCAGGGGCATGGGGCGGAATGAAGATGAATATTTTCGAGCAACAGGGGAAGAGGTCTCCACTTTATGGCATGCACCATGGTATGTTATCAGCCCGCCCATACTGGATGCGACCGCCGAAATGAATTATCTCTATGTAGGGCGGGATGTGGATCCCCTGGATTGGGTGGTTCTGGACGGACCGGCCGGCACCCGGGATCTTTACAGACGCAGCCCCGAGCTTGTGGAGAGGGTTCTTGAAGAGAAGAGCCCGGGTTCGATTATACCCGTGAGAGTCGGGAAACCGGGAAATCGGGATGATTATTTTTTTCGGAAACTCGATTTGCTTATTAACGGTTTGTTGAAAGAAGGGTATGAAATCGTCACCGTCAGTGAACTGAAGGAACGGTTGCAGTAATTAAGTCGTCTGTGACGACGGCCGATTATTAAAGAGATGAGGAATGGTCATTTGACTGATCTTCAAAAAGGGAGTATCGCCTAATGAATACAGATCCACTTCGCGCTTACAGGCAAACTCGCGTTAAAACCGCTTCTCAGGGTCAACTTATCGTCATGTTGTACGATGAGGGACTCAAGCAGCTGAAAAGCGCCGAGAATGAACTCTTATCAGGGCAGCCGAAGCTGGATCTGGTACATAATGCCATCGTGAAGACCCAGGATATCATCACCGAGTTGATGGTTTCCCTGGATTTTGAGAAAGGCGGTGATATCGCTCAGAACCTCTTTCATCTTTACATGTACTTCAATCAGAAACTGGTGGATGCCAATCTATCCAAGAACATCTCCAATCTGCGTGAAGTCCATGATCTGATGGCCGATCTCCGGGAATCCTGGGCTGCCATCGAAAGCACCGTACCCCGGCAGGATCACCAGGTTACCGTTGGTGTGAATCTCGCAGGTTGATTGATGGCCGAAAGACCGGTTCCATCATGGTGGGAGGATATCGAAAGATCCGGAAACGCCGCTATTGCTGATTTTGAATCAGTTCTGAAAACCATCGAAATGGTTCTGTCGGAATTCGATGATAAATCCCCCGGTACCGTTCGAAATAATTCAGTACGATGGGCTGTCCTGCTGAATGCTGCCGTATCAATGTCAGATAGAATGACCTCTGGCGCTCGTCTGGCCGAATCACGGCGCAAAGATGCGATGGCCGTTGGATTCAGCCCCCCTGAAAATCCCGATCTGACGCGCCGGGCGGCGGAAGCCTCCGGAAGAGCGCTCTCACTCAGTTCCGAAATACGCCGGCACATGTCTCGTATCGGCGATGAACTCTCCAGCCGCCGTCCTCGTCGGCCTCTGATGAAGCTCTATCGGGACAACTCTCCCTCTCATTTCGATGTCCATGTATAATTAACTTAAGAACATGAACAACACCCTATACATACTCGATGGTTACGGACTGATTTACCGGGCGTATTTTGCTTTTATTCATCGGCCCCTTACGGACAGAGACGGCAATAACGTTTCGGCTGTCTACGGCTTCTTCAGAGCCATATTTGCCCTGCGTCGTTCTTACAAGGCGGAGGAAATCGCCGTGGCCCTGGATCCCGCCGGGCCTACATTCCGTCATGAACAATATCCTGAGTACAAGGCCAACCGGGATCCGGCCCCTGAAGAGCTTCACGCCCAGGTTCCGATTATCAGGGAAATTCTGGAACTCATGGGTATTCCCGTTTTCCTGATCGACCGATATGAAGCCGACGATGTCATGGGTACTGTGGCCGAAATCTGCCGGAAGCAGCGGCGAAGCTGCCGCCTGGTAAGCGCCGATAAAGATCTGATGCAGTTGATTGACGACGATGTCCGACTGCTCAGACCGGAGAAGGGCGGGGGGTTCCGGGAAATGGGTCCCGCTGAAGTTCTGGAAGAGAAGGGCGTCCGCCCGGATCAGATTATCGATTACCTGGCCTTGATTGGCGATGCATCGGACAACATCCCGGGTGTTGCCGGCATCGGACCGAAAACCGCATCAGCCTTGCTGGCCGAATGGGACAACCTGGATTCTCTTTATGAAAATATTGATCGGGCCGCCAAAGGTGCCCGACTGGCTAAGCTTAAAGAGGGTAAAGATAAAGCCTATTTCAGTCAGGATCTGGTTACGATTAAAATTGATCTGCCCCTGGCTGAGGAACTCGAGGCGATGGAAGGAATGACTGCTGATCCTCTCGCTGCTGCACAGATGTTCCGGGAACGGGATTTGAAGACCCTGGCAGCTGAGGTCGAAGCACTGGCCGACAGCCTGAAATCCGTTCTGAAAAAAGAGGAGACACAAACTTCGCCAGAGGTCAGCAAAATTTCTTACACATCCATCCTCAGTGAAGTTGAAATGACCGAATGGGGCGGCCGGATTCGAAAAGCCTGCATAGTTGCACTGGACACGGAAACCGACAGCCTCGATCCCATGCGGGCGGAACTGGTGGGGCTTTCGGTGTCGGTGAAGGCCGGAGAAGCGGCCTACTTGCCGGTGAAGCGTCCGGAAGGACCCTGTATTCCATTGATGAAGGTTGTCGAATGGCTGAACCATTTACTGGCCGACGGGAACATTCGCATCATCGGGCAGAACTTCAAATACGACATGAAGGTGCTGCGCCGTGCGGGAGTCGATATCGGCGGTTCCTGGTTCGATACCATGATTGCCGCATGGGTACTTGATGCCTCGTCTCCGGTGGGTATGGATGCCCTGGCCGATCGCTATCTCGGGCTAACCACGGTGAAGTTCAAGGACGTCGTGCCCAAGGGGGAAACATTCGATGTCGTACCCTTGGATGAAGCGGTTCGCTACGCCGCCGAAGATGCTGATATTACTATGCGTCTTTATGAAATTCTGGCACCGAAACTTGAATCAGATCCTAAACGGCTGTCCATATTCAGGGATATGGAGATGCCGCTGCAGCCCATTCTGGCCGGGATGGAAGCCGAAGGTATTGGTCTGGATATTTTCGAACTCGAAGCCTATGGAGAAGAACTCAAGCAGGCCATCGACGGCCTGGTGAAAGAGATTCAGGGGCTTTGCGGCCGGGAATTCAATATTGCCTCACCGAAACAGCTGCAGAAAGTGCTTTTTGAAGAGAGGGGACTCACCCCCGGCAAGAAAACCAAGACCGGATTCTCCACCGATAATACGGTACTCAGTGAGCTGTCAAAGGAAGATCCTGTTCCTGAAAAAATCTTGCTCTACCGGTCCCTTACAAAGTTGAAATCAACTTATGTCGACGTACTCCCGCAGCTGATTCACCCGAAAGACGGTCGTATTCATACCAGTTACTCCCAGACCGGAGCCGCCACCGGAAGATTATCCAGCAACAAACCCAATCTGCAGAATATCCCCGTCCGTGATGAGAATGGCAGGCGGATCAGGACGGCCTTCAAGTGTCGACCCGGATATGTATTTGTATCCGCCGATTACTCCCAGATTGAGTTGGTGGTGCTGGCCCATATGTCCGGGGACGAGGCTCTTTCCAACGCATTCCGCGAAGGTGTTGATGTTCATTCCCGGACTGCCGCGCTGCTTCTTGGTGTCGATGTCGGTGATATCACCCCGGAACAGCGCCGTATAGCCAAGACCGTCAACTTCGGGGTGATGTACGGCATGAGTGCCTTCCGGCTGTCCAACGAACTGGGAATCGGCCGCAAGGAAGCCAAACACTTCATTGAGGCTTATTTCACTACCTATCGGGGAATCAAGATATTCGTCGAAGAAGCGGTGGCACAGGCTGAAAATGACGGTGGTGTCCGTACCCTCTACGGCCGCTTCAGGCCTCTGCCGGGAATCAACAGCCGGAACCGTGTAGAAAAAGCGGCCGCTGAACGGGCTGCGGTGAACTCACGGATTCAAGGGACTGCCGCTGATATCATGAAAATGGCCATGATCGACGTGGATGGTGCTCTGGCCGGCCGCTTTCCGAAGGCCCGGATGCTGCTGCAGGTTCACGATGAGCTGCTCATCGAGGCTCCTGAGTCCGATGCGGCGGCCTCGGCGGACTTCCTGAAGGAAACCATGGAGGCGGCGGTGGATTTATCCGTTCCTCTGTGTGTGAGTGTTGAGACCGGCAGATCCTGGGGTGATATCCATTAGGTTGAATTGTGAAATTGATTGGAATTACCGGAAAAACCGGATCGGGTAAGAATCATATCGCCGAACTTCTGGAAAAACGGGGTTGGCGGACCCTGGATCTGGATCTGGTGGCCCATCAGTCGCTGGAAATCCTGGCCGAACGTATTGAAGAGAGCCTCGGACCGGGACTCCTCAGTGATGGAAAAATTGACCGCAGGGAACTCGGCCGCCGGGTCTTTTCCAATCCTGCCTTGCTTGAATTACTGGAAAAAATTACCTATCCCTGGATCGAGAAAGAGACTCGCCGCTGGATCGCTGAAAAACCGGATATACCGGCGGCGATCCATGCGATCAATCTGCATAAAACTTCCCTTCCTGAAGACTGTGATGCCGTCATCTGGGTGAATGCACCGGCGGGAAAACGCAGAAAACGGGTGATGAAGAGGGATAATCGGCCCTGGAAAGAACTCAAAGGCAGATTCCGCAGTCAGAATGGACTCAATCCTAAACTTTTCTCCTCACGCGCCGAAATCTATAGGGTGAGGAACTCGGGAAACGATGCGTCTCTTAACGCCTCTCTGGACCGGATCCTCAGCCGTCTCTAAGACTGGGAGGGATTAGATGAGCGCTGAAAGTACCCGGAACCCCGCATTAGTGGCTGTTCTCAGCATACTTGGAATACTTTCGATTACTCTGTTGGCCGGATTACTGCTCATGCAGAAGAAGGAGAATCCGGGCATGCCTCTGGGCACCGCTTTGTCGGTCAGGCAGGAAACTGTTGCTGCCGATGATTTTGATCCTATCAGCTGGGCCAGGGATGGTGCCGAATATCCGCCTCTTCAAGTAGCCGAGGATACTCAAGGCGACTTTGTGGCCGATTACACCGGAAACGGTGTCATTCCCGATGATGAACCGACAGAGCCTGTCGTAACGAAGCAGCCTGCGGCCATCAGTCCGCCGTCACAGCCCATTGCCGAACCCGCACCCACCTTCAGGGAAGTCCGGGAAAACGCCTACTGGGTTCAGGTGATTGCGTCCAGGAATGTCTCCACCGCCGAAAATATCCGTGACAATCTGGCCAAAAGAGGACTTCCCGCACATCTCATGACCCAGGAGACCGGAGCTGAAATCGTCTACAGGGTTCGCCTGGGAGCATTTGATACTAAGGATGAAGCCGAGAATTACGCCGGTACCATGCAGAAAATTAACGGTTTCGCCGACAGTTATGTCACAATCGCACCGGTGACACGACGGATTCCCGTCAGCAACTGAAATTACGCACGTTCATGGCGGCCAGGATACGGATTGTCGTCCTCCATGGAATTGGAC
>JAUVIY010000308.1 GCA_030592625.1 Spirochaeta sp.
GCTGAAAGACACCATAGAAGAGGAGGAAAAGCACGAGCAGGAACTGCTGGGCATGATTGAAGAGGAGCATCTGGAATATGTGGGCTCCATGGTACTGGGTCTCAACGATGCCCTGGTTGAGCTCACCGGCGCGTTGGCCGGACTCACATTTGCTTTCCGCGATACCCAGCTCATAGCACTATCGGGATTGATTACGGGAATCGCAGCCTCCCTTTCCATGGCCTCATCGGAGTATCTGTCTCACCGTGCCGAGGAAAAGGGAAGCCGGGCAGCTAAGGCCGCTCTCTACACCGGAATTGCCTATATCATCACGGTCATGCTGCTCATACTGCCATATCTGCTGTTGGAAAGTTACATCTGGGCCTTGGTGTTCACCATGGTGACGGCCATTCTCATCATCCTGGTATTCAATTTCTACGTGTCCGTTGCCAAGGATATATCCTTCAGGAAGCATTTTCTGGAGATGGCCGGCCTGAGCCTGGGCGTCGCCGCTCTTTCTTTCGGTATCGGGATATTGGTTCGTGAGATCCTCGGGGTGGAAATCTAACTGATCTGATTCAATCCGACGGCAGTTTAAGGGTGCTGATTACCCTTTTCCAGGCCTTTTCGGCATCACGGTAATTCATACCTGAACTGAGTTCGAATATATTTCCTTCCCGTTTGTTTCCTGCATTGTCCTCATAAACAATCAGGGGCCGGCGAATGGTGTCTCTCAGTTGATTCCGGGTATATCCCCGACTCATCATAAAAGCACTGAATGAAATATCATCCTCTGCACCGCCATCGGAGACATCAATTCCCCAGAGGTAATCGATCCCATCCAGGAGCTGTTCCCAGGGACTCTTTGAATGATGAAAGGCCCGGCTCGGTGCGGTATCGGGAGCCAGAACGCCTGCTTCAACCATGTGCCGGGACATCATGTCGACCAGCTTGTTAAATTCCATCCACTCGAGATTCACACGGAATACCATTACGGCAATGTCTGTTTTAAAGGTATTACGGTGCAGGATGGCCGGAATATCGTAGTTGACGATCCAGATATCTCCGTACCGTTTGATATTCTGCCCGAGGCTGACCAGCATTTCATCATCATGAACCCGATAGCTGAATAGGGATTCTTCATCGAGGCCTGTGTATTCCAGGGCTTCGAAAGCCCCCATCACCTTTTCCTCTTGAAAGTCCTGACGAAATTTCCGTTCGAATTCAGACCGCATACCCGGTGTGAAGGCCCTGCCCCCATGTCGGGCAAAGGTAATTTTCAACCTGTAATGGTGTTCGATAAGATGCCTGGTCTGAATAAAATCACCGGGGTAATTCGCCAGATAGACGAGTTTTACGGATTCCTTCCATCGAGAATCGCTCACGATTGTTTTCATGATGACACTCTCGGTCAGTACACCGTTGGTTTCGGGACGCAAATACATATAAACATCGAAATTGTCACCCGAGGCATCGGGTCCGGCATAAGGAACCAGGAGTGAGGGTTGTTTCATGTTTTTCACTATAAGGGATTGACGCCTGAACGCAAGGACGCTAATGTTTCGGTTAAACCAATAAATCCCGTATCGACGGAGGACTTACATGTACAGGTTCAAAGCTTTTTCCGCACTCGCAGTCGATCGCCCTATGGCGTATCGCACTCGCTGAAACGGGATTCCGAAACCTCCCTCAGGGAGGACTTCCGGAATCATCGCAGATGATCGGAGAGGTCCCCCAATGACCAACACTACTGAAAACAACGTAATCGACTGCTGAAAACCGCTTGTCCTTCCGGGTACATCCGCTTTCAGCAATAGTCGTAGTCCCGGCCTCAAATAAGGCCGGGATGAAATTGTGCGTTCAGGTTCTTATTACGATGCCGTCTTGAGACGGACAGTGAAACAATACTATGAGTACTTTAAAAAGATTGAACAGACATATGAAAGGCAGCCGGGGGCGTTATCTGGCTTCCTGGTTCGCCATCGCCCTGGCGGCTTTTTTCGGCCTGCTCCAGCCCCAGATAATCCGTATTGTTCTGGATGTGGGAATCGGCGGGGATAAATGGACCGGAGCCTCCTGGATCGGACGAATCATCGAATCACTCGGTGGTACAGGGCAGATCTGCCGGCTGCTGCTGCCGGCCGCCGGCTTATCGGTCGTTCTGATGGGTATTTCCGGACTCTTTCTTTACCTTAAAGGGCGTTGGTCGGCTATTGCCGCCGAGGATACGGCGCGGAGGATTCGGGACAGGCTGTACCGCCATCTGCAGAATCTGGATTACGAATACCATGTGAAGGCCAACACCGGTGATTTGATTCAGCGCTGTACCAGCGATGTTGAGACAATCAGGAGTTTTCTGGCCACTCAGGCGGTGGAAATCGGCCGCGGTTTATTCCTTGTCATATTCACCGCGATCCTGATGTCCCGACTCAACGTGCCCCTCACCTGGGTATCCATGGCCATGCTGCCTTTCCTGTTTGTCTTCGGATACGTCTTCTTCCTGCGGGTTAAGCACGTATTCGGAGAATCCGACGAGTCGGAAGGCCGCATGAGTGCCACGTTACAGGAAAATATCAGCGGAATACGCGTTGTGAGGGCCTTTGCCAGGAAAGAACATGAAATTGAGAAATTCGATGAAAAGAACATCGAGTTCCGGAATAAAACTTATCGACTGATCAGGCTCCTGGCCTGGTATTGGTCGATATCCGACCTTCTCTGCTTCACCCAGATCGGCCTGGTGATGGCTGTGGGAGGCTGGTGGGCCGCCGAAGGAAAAATCTCACTGGGTACGGCTGTACTTTTTTTCACTTATGTCGGACGGCTGCTCTGGCCAGTAAGGCAAATGGGTCGAATCCTCACCGAGATGGGCAAGGCGACGGTTTCCCTTCGACGCATACAGGAGATTCTGGATGAGCCTCCTGAGATGGAAACCGGCAATCATCAAGGCGACGTCTGCGGAAGTGTTGAATTCCGGAAAGTGAATTTCGGTTATGAAGACGAAAGACCCATCCTCGAAAATGTGAGCTTTAAAATCGAGCCTGGAGAAATCGTTGCAATCCTGGGTCCCACAGGATCGGGAAAGAGTACGATGGTCCATTTGATTCCGCGGCTCTACGATCCCTCCAATGGAGAAATCTTCATAGACGGCATCAGTACGAAGAATTGGGACCGACGTCATCTGAGGCGGCAGGTCTGCATCATTCTCCAGGAGCCTTTTCTGTTCAACAGAACGGTAAAAGAAAACGTCGCGTTAGCTGTACCGGATGCCGATGACAACAAAATTCTCGCTTCAACGGAGGTTTCATCTCTCCACAATGTCATTGAGAGTTTCGACATGGGATACGAAACCCTCGTCGGTGAAGGCGGAGTCACCCTCTCCGGAGGTCAGAAACAAAGAGTGGCCCTTGCAAGGACGCTCATCAGGGATCCGAAGGTTATTATCCTGGACGATTCTTTGAGCGCCGTGGATATCGAAACCGACGCATCAATCAGAACTGCCTTGAAGAGAGATTTCGGTGATGCAACGGTTTTCATCATCGCCCACCGGGCCAGTACCCTGAAGGAAGCCGACCGCATCCTCATCCTGGAGGACGGACGGATCACTCAGGAAGGTCGTCATGAAGAGCTGGTGGCACGAGAGGGTTTATACAAAAGAATCTGGGACATTCAAAGCGCCGGATCCGAGGAGGCGGTATCATGAGCGGATATACGGAAAAAGAATATACGAAACGATTCGATTGGCGGACCTGGAAGAA
>JAUVIY010000076.1 GCA_030592625.1 Spirochaeta sp.
TAACGGAAATGTCGGTTACATGTGGGCAAATGGTAGAGTTCGATTTGAAAATGGAGCGCTCTTAACTGTGACAACCGGCCTTGGATATCCGGATGATGGAGCTGGAAGCAACGATCAGGGAATGGTTATGTACTGTGAAGGTGAGGACTGCGGCGCCATGATTAAGCATAACGATCAGTTCAGAGGAGTCAGTCACTGTTATATCGATAACATTGGTGTTGCCGGCAGTAAGTTCAACTTTATCAACCCTGATTTCTTCCGGCTGGTACCATGGGAAGGTGAAGGATTCAAGCCTATAGGATACGGTTTTGATTCAGTCACGGCAAATATACAATCAATGGTGGATATTGAAAATCTTGACGATGCTGAAAATATTATATCCCGCCGGAAAGAGATAAAGTTAATAGACGATAGAGGAATTATCGCAACTCCTGCGAACAGTTCAATCAATGAGCTGGTAGTCGAGGCTGCCAGAGTCTCTATAGAAAATGAAGGTAAATCAGTAAAAATTCTATATGGAGATCATCCCCACATAGAGGGATAAAGGAGCCAAGAATGGCACAGTATAATCTTACACCGGTAGAAGTACCGGCAGTTGAAACTCAATACAGAAGAATAAAAACAAAACTTCCGGTACCGGAATCTCTTGGCATTTTCAACAATCTCTCAGAATCTGAACCAAGGAGTATGATGGGGCAGCCTCCGATTATTTGGGATAAAGCAGAAGGGTTTCAGATTGAAGATCCCTGGGGTAATAAATGGATTGACTGGTCTTCAGGAGTTCTTATTGCAAACTCAGGTCACGGAAGAATCGAGGTTCGTGAGGCTCTTAAAAAGATAATTGACAAACCCCTATTATCTTCCTATGTATTTGTTCATGAAAAAAGGGCGGAGTTAACCGGGATGCTGCAGGCTCTTGCACCTGATCCTGAAGATTATTCTGTCTTTCTCTTAAGCACAGGAAGCGAAGCTGTAGAAAATGCCATTAAACTTGCAAGAACCTATGCGATTGAAAAACATGGTAAAGAAAAACGCTATATCGTTTCCTTTAACAATGCCTTCCACGGCAGGACTCTTGGATCACAGCTTGCCGGAGGAATGGATAAACTTAAAACATGGATCGTGGGCGAAGGGAAAACCTTCATCCAGGTACCCTTCCCGGATGGTTATAAGAACGAAGATACAAGTTTTGATCTGTTCCTAACAAGTATAAAGGAGCAGGGAGTAACAGGAGATCAGATCGCAGGTATTATTACCGAATCATACCAGGGGGTGGGTCCTGATTTTCTACCTGTTGAGTACGCTCAAGCCATGCAGGATTTCTGCAGGAAGTACGATGTTATCTCCATATATGACGAAGTACAGGCCGGCTTTGGTCGTTCCGGTAAGATGTTTACCTACGAGCATTACGGAGTTGAACCTGATTTAATTGTCTGCGGTAAAGGAATAACCTCTTCACTACCCCTTTCTGCTGTAATTGGTAAAAAGAAAGTACTGGACCTCTATGCACCGGGATCAATGACATCAACCCATTCCGGCAGCCCCCTGCCTGTTGTTACAGCTGTGGAGAATTTGAAACTGATAGAGAAAGAGAAACTTGTAGAGAATAGCCGAAAACTTGGAATAGTCCTATTGCAGGGACTGCAGATAATAGTCAATAAGTATCCCGACAGACTTGGCTGTCTTCATGGAAAGGGACTTGTGGCCGGGATTCAGGTGGTAAAACCGGGAACAAAGGAACCCGATTCGGAAACTGCAAAAAACATCAATGAGAAATGTTTTCAGAAAGGGCTTTTGATGTTTGCACCCGTAGGGATTGCCGGGGAGTGTATAAAGATCGCGCCTCCTCTGGTAATCACCGAAGATGCTCTGAAAGAGGGAATAGAAGTTTTAGAAGAAGCTTGTGATGAAATACTTGGGAATAGACAGGACTCGTTATAAAGCGGCTTTAAATGCCTTAATTACTTTCAGCGCCCTGAAAGTGTTCCACCGACTTGGTCCTCCGGTCTTTTCCATCTGAACATGAGATTCACCCGGGTGGCGGTTCTGTACCGGCCATCGCCCGTCCCTTCGGCGTTTTGACATCAGGACATTCATTGACCATTCAAGCCTGTCATCCCAGGTTCTGCCGGCGTCGGCGAAATATTCCAGTCCCCTGAGGATGTCGAAATACCATCGGGTCGGCCAGGATATTTTCAGCATCCGATTATCCATAACCTCGCCGGTTCGATGAGACTTGCAGAGTTCGTGTTTCAGGAGAAACTCTTCAGCGGATTCCATGGCTTCTTCCACCTGAACCTGACGATAATCCGGACAACGTTCCCGAAATAACCGGAAGGCCTCCAGACAGCTGATGGTGGTATGGACCGAGCTGTGAACAACCACGCTGCGGACGGATCGGCAGTTCCAGGCGCCGTCGGGCATCATCCGGGAAAGAAGGTGGTCTGCCATTCGTTCCAGGGATTTCGTGTCAGTACTGGAATCCGTACTGAAATACACAGCCGTCTGAAGAAACATGGCCCCTATACAGTCATCCGTCGTTTTCCCGTCCGCAGTGACATATAATCCGCCATCCTCCCCCAGTAATCTGTCAATGGTTCGTTTAACAGCCAGTCGGGGACCGGTGGTGTCCGGTGGAATCCCGAGGTGCATCAGTTCCAGGAGGGTATAATGAGTACTCGTCCATTTCGGTTGATAGTAAGCCCTGCCCCAATCGCCGTCGCTGCATTGCCGCTCCAGAATCTCAAGACCCCAACCTTCCCCGGGTATCCTGCCCCGGAGATCCTTGAGTGTTTCAGTATTATCCATCAGAAGATGGCGCCGAACCATGTACTGTATCGAGACATCACCATCCAGAAGCCAATCGAGTAATTCCCGGGTAAGGTACTCAGACATATACCGATTATAGAAGAGGGCGTACAATTGTGCATGTCCTGTCCCTCTTTCTGAACCATTCCATCTTCCCTTATCAGGATAGTCTTCTTATTACCTTACTTCCGAATGCTGCCGATGGTTTTCAGCACTTGCTTTTTTCAATTGCCATAGGTTATGTCTCCTCAATTATTGTTGATCCATTTTATAACGTCATGCGTAGTTCAATCCCGAACAATCCTGCTGTTTCAGGCCGCTTCTTCCATCGGTAATTGCCTTCAACCGATCGATATTGCGAATTAAGAAAACTAAGGATTATCAATTTCCAATACGATATTACCCGCGTGGGGTCCTTTCACCACTGTCTTATGGGCCTCACCGGCTTCTTCGAGGGAATACAATGACGCCACAGGTGGCCTGACACTCCCGCTTCGAACTCCTTCCTCGATCAACCGGGCGTATTCCCGACGTTCCTCAAGGGTGGCCAGGGGCATTCGGATTCCCATAACGACACTTTCAGAGCTCATGAGGTCACGGGGAGAGATTTCAATGCGGCCCCGGCTTCCGACAACCACCACCCGGCCGCCGGGAGCGAGAATTTTCAGATCGCTATCAAGATTGATGTTGGCCAGCATTTCCACGATGAGATTCACACCTGATCCCCCGGTGGCTTCCCTGATGGCTTTAAATCGACCGGGGTCCCGGTGACTGAAGCATTCTGCAGCACCGTTTTTGCGAACCAATGCTTCGCCCTCCCTGGATCCTGCCGTGCCGTACACTGTAATACTCCGAGGGGCGGCCAGCTGAAGACAGGCCAGTCCCACACCGCCACTGGCGCCGTGAACCAATACGGACTCGCCGGGGGAGGCGCCTCCCCGGGTGAAGAGCGCCCTTGCGGCGGTGAAATACGGAACGCCCAGGCTGGCTCCTTCCGCCCAGTCCAGCTTCTCCGGAAAGGGGAATACCTGCCCCGGGGAACAAAGGCAGTATTCGGCATAGGTACCGGTCACAGAGCCGGCGATATAGACCTCCTCACCGCCGGCATAACCGATTACTCCGTCACCCACATCTTCAACGGTTCCCGCACCGTCCATACCCGGGGTAAAAGGCAGTGTCGGAGAGTATCCTTGAGCGCCGGAACGCAGATAGCTGTCCACCGGGTTCACACCGGCCGTATGAAGTTTGACGAGTATACGTCCCGGGCCGGGTATTGGTTTGGGCACATCCCGGACGACAAGAACTTCCGGTCCTCCGTATTCGGTGACAATAATGGCCCGCATCAGAGTCTTCCTGAGGCCCGCAGATAAAAAAACCAGGCCTGAAGAGTTATGGCGCTGTCATATGGAGCCTGACCCAACATCATCTCCAGGTCGCTGAATACCACTTTGTGGACATCGAGAATCTCATGTTCATCCAGGTTCAGTTCGGCTACTTTTTCCAGACCTCTGGCGAGATACGTGAATGTTCTGTTGGTCATGAAGGCAGGATTGGGGCTCACCGAACCGATCTCCCGGAGTTCGGACGCTATAAAGCCGGTTTCCTCCAGAAGCTCCCTTGCAGCGGCCTGCGCCGGATTCTCGCCGGGATCGATGACACCGGCTGGAAATTCCAACCCCACCTTCTCAGTACCGTGACGGTATTGCCGAACGATGAGGAAAGAGGGCATTCCTCCTCCATCACCAGCCAGCTCCGGGATGATGGTAACCCAGTCAGGAGCATCGACGGAGACGAAAGGCGCATGCTTACCCTCGGGAGAGCGTCTGCGAACGGACCGCAGACGGAAGATTCCGGCATCGTACCGGATTTCACTGTCCAGGTTTTCCCATACCAGATGGGAATCGTCGGTTTCTCGATTCATTATCACTCCTTGGTTTACGGCGGATCAGGGTATAGGCCTTCAAGGCCGTCGGGGGTTCTCAGTTTCCAACCTTTATCGGTCCGGCCCAGCACATGGTCGGTTCCCAGAAGTACCTTCCCACCACCGCCCGGGAGGTCCACAGCGAAGACCGGCATAGCCAGCCCGCTCACTCGGGATCGCAGCTCTTCGGTGAGACGCCGGGCTTCATCGAGGGGCAGGCGAAAATGATTCGTTCCCTCGGCCAGGTCTCCCTGAAACAGATAATAGGGTTTCACCCCGGCGCTCACCAGAGCACGGGAAAGTTCTTCCAGGACTTCCACGTCGTCGTTCACCCCGCGGAGCAGCACGGCCTGGTTAATCACCGGTAAACCCCGGCGCTGAAGCCTTTCGATGGAACACAGGGCTTCTGTGGACAGTTCCCTGGGATGATTGGCCTGAATCACAATCCAGAGGGGACGCCGTCTGCCAAGCCCCCGGACCAGGGATCGGGTGATGCGACCGGGTTCGACAATGGGCATCCGTGTAGCCAGACGCAGAACGATATCCGGCCTGGCGGTCCGGAAGCGGTCTATCAGCTTCAGCAGTCGCCTGTTATTAAGCGTAAGTGGGTCTCCCCCGGAGAGAAGGAGTTCCTTCACTTCTCTGTTTTTCGCCAGCCAGATTGAGATGGCTTCGACCTGTTTATCGGTGATATCGCCGAAGTCGTCTCCGGTGAGGCGTCTGCGAAAGCAGTAACGACAGTAGAGGGCACATCTACCGGTAACCACAACCAGGGCCCGGTCGGCATAACGGCGTATCAGCCTGGGGAGGGGGCTGTGGGCTTTTTCCCCCAGAGGGTCCGTCAGCTCTCCGGCACCTCTGATCTGTTCCGCGGTAGTCGGTATCACCTGACGGCGCAAGGGATCATCCGCAGCTCCATTGAGAAGAGACAGCCAGTGACGGGTTATCCGGAAAGGCGGCCGGGGACCGGCATCCACAGCCCGTTGCTCATCGCCGGTCAGTTTCAGTTCAGCAGGAAGTAGTGAATACGCAGCTCGCCCGGAGGTCATACATAATAGAATAGCCGCGAGACATGAGTGAAGGAAGAGACGTTGGATAAGTCCCTGCCTTTAGACTAATCTGAAAAACATGAGTGACAGACACGAACCGCGCATCGCGCAGATAAACAGAACCATCATCAACTCTTACGGGGAACTCGGCGGAATCAACCACCTTTCAGGACCGAATCTCCCTTCCCGACGGGGTGTCGTTGAAATCCTTAAAACCATTGAGACCCTCATCTTTCCGGGATTTCAGTCGGAAGAGAAGCTGGAAGACGACCTGATTACCTACACCATCGGAGCCAAAACCCGGCGTCTTGTGCGGGAAATGACGGTGGAAATTGCCCGTAGTCTGGAATACGCCGCGAGAAATGAGGGCAGGGAACTGATCTCCGGAACCTGCCGGAAAGATGCCGAAGTCATCGCGCTGGATCTCCTATCCATGATCCCTAAACTCCGAGTGAGGGCCATGGGCGATGTGGAAGCCGCTTTCCGGGGCGATCCTGCCGCCAGAAGTCGTGACGAGGTGATACTTTCCTACCCGGGACTGGAGGCCATCGCCTGCCACCGCATCGCACATGAACTCTACCTCCGCAAAGTCCCGCTCATCCCCAGGATGATGAGCGAACACATCCACAAGAGCACCGGAATCGATATCCATCCTGGAGCTACAATCGGCGACGGTTTTTTCATCGACCATGCCACCGGCGTTGTTGTCGGAGAAACGGCGATTATCGGGAAAAACGTGAAACTCTACCAGGGTGTCACCATCGGAGCTTTGAGTGTGGCTAAGGAACTGGCCGACAAAAAGCGGCATCCCACCCTGGAAGACAACGTCACAATCTATGCCGGCGCCACAATCCTCGGCGGAAAAACCGTCATCGGAAAAGGATCGGTGATAGGAGGCAATGTCTGGATTACCGGTTCTGTGCCGGCTTTCTCGGTTGTTTATAGCCGGCCGGCGGACTATCAGGTGAAGAACCGGTATACCGAGGGGGCAGCTGCGGATAATTGGACTATATAATGCAACTATATAAGGCATAGTCCAAGAAGATCATCCTGAATCCAGACCACTGTCTCCGAAAGGACCAGGAATTGAGGGCAGTTTCGAGATCGCTCTATCCGGCTTTCGATGAAAAATGTAGTCCCACGAGTTTCGTAATGGATTTTCCTTGCTTGCTTCATTTATCATAGAACCATGAACAAGACTGACCTCCATCCCCAATTTCTCACTGACGGCAAGGGTGAGCGTCTCTCGGTCGTACTGCCTATTGAGGAATTCAACGGACTCCTCGAAGATCTCGAAGATCTCGCCGTCGTTTTGGAACGTAGGGACGAAGAGACCATTTCACACCTGGAACTGCTCAACCTTCTGGAAACTAATGACGGTGTTTTAGATCAGGTGGAAGAAATCCGCCGTTAAAGAGATCAGGAAGATCCGGAACAAGGATCAGCAAGCTATTCTGTATGCCGTTGAAGGTCTCAAAACCGACCCACTCCGACATGGAGTGAAGAAGCTGGCCGATTCCAAAAATACTTACCGGATTCGAATCGGAAACTACCGGGTTATCTATAACCTCTTTAAGTCGGTTCTTGTCGTGGAAATTATCCGTGTCAGGCATCGAAAAGACGTGTATCGGTAGCCAAATCATTTAGAATATCACCTATTCTTACGTATAATGAAAATCCGTTTATACGTAAGAATGCATGCCAAACCGGCGCCAGAAGCGGCTCCAGGGAGGTTTTCTCCGACAATGTTAATTGCGATGTGGTGAAAAATCCTGGTGTTCGTGGACGAAGTCTTCAAAACCGTCGGACCGGCCGACTTCAGATAATGCGGCATTATCTAAAGTCCGGCCAGAAAACCTCCCTTCCGCACGCGGCTTCGCCGTAGACAGAATCGAAGACTCTGTCTACTTCCGGCTTTGAGGCTTCTCCGGAAAGGAACATGGGCCGGAGCTATCTACTGCAGCAGGTGCACAGAGTATCCGTTATTGGGCGGAGGCGAAGCCGGAGCAGACCGCCGGCACGGAGGCCGGCTGCCAATAACGTGTATTCTGTGCAGCCCCGAAGCCACGACGGCGGAGTGGCGGACCTGCCGATGAGAAAAGGGGGATGGTTCAGGAACAGGTATTGATATTATAACTTATTGGCGTTTTCTAGCCTTATAAAAAGACGATCATCGGCAAAATAAAATCATCTCCCGAACTGATTTCGGTCTGTAGATCAAAACTTTCTTTTCCATACTCACTCGAAAGTCGACATAGAAGTCGAAAACTTTCTCATTATTTAGGAACAAATGTTGTTTGGAATAATTCACTAATAATGATATCAAGGTTCGCTAGAAAAACTCCTTCGAAAGCCTCTACCTCCTGTATTTCTTTGTTTAAAGCACTAACGATGTAATCTTCTTGTATGGAAAGGTCAAAGGGATGAGAATCTTCGTTGCTTTGTCTTGAATTGATAATACTACCTTTGCTATTTCCAATGGAATCGAAATAAAGCAACTGAATTCTAGTTGATATATAACCGTCTGTGTTTTGTTTTGTTCTTTTGAAGAAATCGATATTTTCTCCAGAATACTCCCACCTATAGCCAATGAGAGCCTTGCAATAGTAGCCATCAGAAGTAAAACCAAACGCTTCAATTTCACTTGAAACTATTTCAACCGAATTAGCCGGAATTAACACAGAGAGAAACAATAATACAATAAAAAATGATTTCATCACTGTTCACCTTCTTTAATCCAAAGATCCAATTTTGCCTGCCCTTCAATAAGGTTCATGAGGTTGTCAGCGATCTGTTGTTTCGATTCAATTTCAGATTCAAGGATTTGAATTTCTCCTGGTATTTCGAACTCCCTTTTCTTAATTTCTATTAGCTCTTCAGCGTAGAATTGCGCTTCAACGGCTGTTTCAGCAAGTGTTTGTACACTCCCAGTTGAAGATGCTTCAAGAATCCCTGCAACCACAAATGGGCCAAGTTTTATCGTCGCTTCATCGATAACACCTTGCTCGCGGGCAGCAAGCCCCAAAGACTCAACTCTAAGAACACCTATATCAAGTCTAGCTTGGCCAATCTCATTTTTAATATTGACCCAATCACCGATCCAACCTGTTACGACACTATCGGGAACTAGATAGAGAGCCCTATCCCTTCCTGGAATCTGTTGATTCCCCGTAGGATCCACATACCGCACGGGGTTATTACTCACATAACTATACCACCCGGTAGCCTCCACAACCGAGTACCCACTCCGAGCCTTCCCCTCCCCATCCATCGGATTGATGAGCTCAAACCCCGCCGGGTCCCCGCTCATCCACCGGGAAGTCCTCGGGTCCATATACCGGGCCCCGTAATAGTACAATCCGGTTTCCTGGTCCCACTCCTTGGCGGTGAACCGAAAGGGAATATATTTCAAATGAGCCGTATCATTATCCTCTCTGATCTCCACCCACATCTCCCCGAAGGGGGTGTACTTAATCCTCTCATAGGCTTCTCCCTCCACATAGGTGACAGAGTGCACACTGCCCAAATGATCCGGGTGGTAATAGTAGGGATTCACATCCCCGTAACTCGCACCCACTCCCTCCATGCTCAGCCGAGTGACAATCCTCTCGCTGTCCAGGTAGATGTGTTTGCTTCGCCACGGGCACTCTTCTTTTTTCGCCTATGCAAATCACCCTCATACTGAATTTCAACCCTATCTCAGGGCTGCTTCAGCGATAGCCTCGGCCATCATCCTCAGCGACCGCCGGCTCGTCCAGTAATTCATATGGCTCAAAATTGGCAAACCTGAATCGACGATGCGGTCTTCGATAAAAGTACCGTTACTGAATCCTCCGCCCAGAGGTCCGAGGGGCCAGCCGAGAATGTCGTCTTTGTCATAGATGTTAATCCAATGAAAATCAGGATTCGGCCGGGGAAAGGGTTCGGGCCTCTCAAGTCCGGAGACGAAGACAGGGATATTGCAACCGGTTGTGATGAAGAGCCGGAATCGTTCGGAGAAACCTTTCAGCCGTCGCGGTTTTACCATTCGTTTCCGGTAATCCCAGTAGAAATTGGAAAAAACATGACCACCAAATGACTGGGCCAGAACGATGA
>JAUVIY010000108.1 GCA_030592625.1 Spirochaeta sp.
CGGAATTCTCCTCAGTGGATAAAATTCAATTCCTCGTAGAGGGGCAGCGAATCGAATATCTCGGTGGTGAGGGTTTCTGGGTGGGAGGTCCGCTGGGCCGGGAAGATTTTTAAAGTGACCTCGGGAGCCTGTCGGATTTAAGGCTTCCGAGGCTATTTTTGAGGATTTTATCTCAGTTAAAGGCACCAATCGATGCCGCCCGAACAAATTCGACAAATGAATAACGCAGAAATGAGGAAAAGGACCAAAAACGAGCCGGAATTGCCTAAGTCCGACAGGATGCTAACGCCGTATCGATTCGTCTGTCCACGTAAAGCTGATCATCGGCGGCTTCTCCCGACAGCAGCAGGAATATTTCGACGTTGCCCTTTCGGCCCGTCACTCCCGAAGCGACGGCATCATGGACATGCACGCCTTCGATGAGCAGAGCGGCTATCAGGGATTTCAATACGGCAGCTCTGGCCTCACGGGTTCTTACGATACCGGCAAAGCCTTCCTCCACCGGCTGTTCGAACTGGGGCTTTACCAATGCCAGTACGATACCTCCGTCAGTGAGTGCAAGGAGTTTCGAAGCCGCCCCCCTGAGTGAACGGAAGGATAAATCGGCAACGGCGAATTCCGGATGAGGGTTCAGGTCAGCCCATGAAAGGTGCATCAGATTTGTCTGCTCATGCACCTCCACCCTGTCATCCGATCTTATTCTCCATGCAAGCTGATTATAGCCGACATCGACGGCGTGAACGCAAAGCGCCCCACGGGACAGAAGGCAGTCTGTAAAACCACCGGTGGAGGAACCGGCATCAAGGCAGACCATGCCTTTCGGGTTCAGTGCAAGTTCGTCCAGTGCCCCTTCCAGCTTCAATCCTCCCCGGCCGACATACTTCTCGGCCTTCCATTCGACATCTGCCGACTTCGGAACAGGAGCTTTCGAATCCCGCAGCTTTTCACCATTCACAATGATTTCTCCGCAGAGAATTGCTGAATACAGTTTTTGTGTATCAGTATCGGGGTATTTTTTCGCCAGGAGATGATTGAGTGGAGTCTTGTCGGATTGATGTTTGCCGGCCATCGGTCAGACGGCCCCCGGGATGCGCTGAATTCTTTCAATCGATAGAGCCTTTCCGGTTGCCGGATCAATTTCCAGCAGCACTCCCTGCAAAACGGCCGAAGCATCATGCACTTCCATCCTGAGGGGCAACTGAGTCAAAGAACGCCGAATTGACAGTTCGGGCCGAGTTCCAATGACACTACCCTCGGGTCCGCACATACCCAGGTCGGTCACTGTAGCGGTACCCCCGGGAAGTATCCTCTCATCCGTTGTCGGCACATGAGTATGTGTACCTAAAACAGCGGAAACCCTGCCGTCCAGATGGTAGGACATGGCCTCTTTTTCTCGAACATCTTCAGCATGGAAATCGACGATTATACATTTAGCCTTTTCCCGCAGCCTGGAAACTGCCTTCTTCGCCGCCCGGAATGGGCAATCCACCGAAGCTCCCATTCTTTCCCGCCCCTGAATATTCAAAATACCAACAGGCGTGCCGGAAGCTTCAACGACTACACTTCCATGGCCCGGAACACCTGGAGGGTAATTCTCCGGTCGGAGCAACCTCTGCTCGGTATCGAGAACCGGATAAATGTCTTCGCGCTGCCAGATATGGTTTCCGCTTGTGATTACCGATACCCCTATCTCGAAGAGTTTGTCCTTGTCGTCGGGGGTCAGGCCGAAACCTTCGGCCAGATTCTCACCATTGACGACAACCAGCTGTGCACCGGTCTCCTTCACGAGGGGTGAGAGACCAACGAACAGGGCACGAAGTCCCGGCTGACCGACGAGGTCTCCGAGAAAGAGTATTCGCAGGACTTTCATTATCGATTACCGTGCGTACTCGATGACCCGTGTTTCCCTGATAATCGTCACCCTGATTCGCCCGGGGAATTTCAGCTGATCCTCAATATTCTTGGCAATGTCCTTTGCCAGCTGCCTCGATTGATTATCGTTCACACGCTCATGATTCACCATAATCCGTAATTCCCGACCGGCCTGAATGGCAAAAACCTTATCCACTCCGTCGAACGCCATGGCAATCTTTTCAAGGTTCTCAAGACGCTTGATGTAGTTATCCAGAGTCTCCCGGCGGGCACCGGGACGTGCGGCGGAAATGGCGTCGGCCAATTGGACGATAACCCCTTCAGGAGAGGTGATTTCTTCATCATCGTGGTGGGCGGCAATAGCATTCACCACCTTGGGTTCCTCACCCATGCGACGAGCAAGCTCGCCGCCGACTTCCGCATGTCCGCCTTCACCATCTGTCTCCAGACCCTTTCCTATATCGTGAAGAAGGGCTCCCCTCTTGGCGATTGCGACGTTGACTCCCACTTCACTGGCAATCATACCGGCGAGAATGGCAACTTCCTTGGAATGGTCCAGGACATTCTGGCCATAGCTCGTTCGGAAATGCAGACGACCAAGAGCTCGAATACCCTCGGGGCGCATGTCGTGGATTCCGAGGTCGAAAAGAACACGCTCCCCTTCCTCGTAGATAATCTGACTGATCTCCTTGGCTACTTTCTGTACAACTTCTTCAATCCGGGCCGGATGAATCCTGCCGTCCTGAATAAGTCGCTCCAGTGCGGTTTTGGCGATTGTCTTCCTGATAGGATCGAAACAGGATATCACTACGGCTTCCGGTGTATCATCGATGATGATATCCACCCCGGTGAGAGTCTCCAGGGTTCGGATATTACGGCCTTCCCGACCGATAATCCGCCCCTTCATCTCATCGCTCGGCAGGCTTACTGAAGTCACTGTGATTTCCGTGGTTACCTCGGTGGCCAGTCGTTGAATGGTCGTAATGAGAATATCCCGGGCTTTCTTGTCGGCTGTTGCCTGGGCTTCCTGTTCGAATTTGTTAATCAGAACCTGTGCATCGTGCTTCGCCTCGTTCTCGAGACTCTGCAGCAGGATCTTCTTTGCTTCCTCGGCGGTGAGACCGGATATTCTTTCCAGTTCGGTTTGCCAACGTAATTCTTCATCGGCCAGCTTCTTCTCCCGGTTCTCTATTTCGTCCTGTCTATTGTTGAGGTTTGACTGACGTCGATCGAGATCCGATATTTTTCGGTCGAGATTGTCCTCTTTCTGCTGGATCCGTTTCTCATATCGCTGAATTTCGGAACGCTGTTCTCGTGTTTCACGTTCAAATTGCCGCCGTTCTTCCAGGATTTTGTCCTGTGCCCCGAGAAGAACTTCCTTCTTGGCGCTTTCCGCTTCGGATACGGCAGTTTCTTTCAGCCTGAGTGCTTTTTGTTCTGAAGATAAGAGTTGATTCCTGGCGTAAATCCATCGGATGAGCCATCCGATCATAACGCCGCCGAGGGGAAGGATGATCAAAAAAACATTGTTCAGCATGGTTCCCCCTATGATGCATTTTTAAACTATGATTATACCGTCGACCATACGAAGGTCAAGGGGCACCACTTTTTCCGCAAGAGAGTACATTTCAGGCTATTCTCAGTGAAATAAGGAGTTATGATATTGATTTAACACTGACCAGCATCGATAACGGGTCGGTAAGTGGCTCTTTAAACCCCAGGAAGATATAGGACTGAGAGCCATGAAATACTGCCGGAATGAAGAGTGCCGACCGTATTAATCGGAACTCGTTATGACTCGTTTTTTCGGCATAAAGCGATCCGGGGAGGTTCGGAATAAAAACCACTTTCCTCTCATTGAACCATTCAGACCACACGGGCTCATTTCGCGTAACGGACAAATGTGTGGCACTTTCGTCATCCAGTCCCACCGCATAATCGGTCTCAAGTCCTTTACGGGAACCTGCAAGCAGAACACCGCAAATCGCATTGTAATCTTTTGATAGGCTCATCAGGGATTTGTAGATACCGGTCACCCCTTTCTTGAATCCCCTCAGGAACCGGTCATAATCCAGACCATCTGCGGACCAGACCAGTTCGGGTGTTTCATCTTCAAATCGGAAATCCCCCTCAAGAGAGTCCATTCCGGGCAGGATCCCGATCGTTCTTGTCATAATCAGGGATTCCATCGATTCTCCGCTTTCTTTTCCGAAATTGTCCTTCTGAAGACTGATGGTATCGCCTGTCATGATACGATCCTGTATATCTTCAATTGAGATGAATAAGACTTCCCGGTCATCCCCGGATACAGGTTCTTTGGGAGACTCTGCAGGCAATTCTTCAAGCTCTTCCAATTCTTCGAGCTCATCAACCTGCTCGTCAATCTCCTGTAGATCGGCGGATTCATCGTAATCCTCATGGGTTTTTTCTGGCTTGTTGAACTCATTATCGAACATATACAACCTGTCCTGATCGACCTTGTCGATTTCAATCAGTTCCCTGGAATCATCGGAGAGTATAACCGGCAGGACTTCAAGGATTTCTATATCCTCTTCATCCTGTTCGATTTGTTCCAACTCCTCAACAATTTCCAGCTCTTCTAAAGTATCAGCTAGTTTCCCTTCAGTATCATCTTCTGTTATCTCAGGCTCAATCAGTTCCTCGACGGTCGGCAATGAGCCGGAAACATCGGCAAATTCTTCAATCTCAGCGAATTCATCGTCAGGAATATCACTGAATTCGGTGAATTCATCTCCTGTAGAAAGATCCTCGAATTCAAGAGATGCTTCAGAATCTACAGGCTCACCGAGTTCGGCCAATTCGGTATCTCCATCTTCCTCAGTGAGCTCTTCCACCTCTACAGGCTCACCGAGTTCGGCCAATTCGGTATCTCCATCTTCCTCAGTGAGCTCTTCAACCTCTACAGGCTCACCGAGTTCAGCCAATTCGGTATCTCCATCTTCCTCAGTGAGCTCTTCCACTTCCCCAAGCTCATCTATGTCATCGTCCCCGAGATATTCAACATTGAGTTTTCGACCCGGTATGGGAACAGCATTCGGAATCGGTACCTGAATCTGAAGTCCGGCGAGTGCCTCCTGAGGAACTATGAATTTTGCATCTGCTACAGCCCGGGTAATCATGTCTTCGAGCTGTTTCATATCAATTGGGGGCTGGCTATCTGCAGAAACTTCAGTAGCTGCGGCAGGTCCATCACCACGTTCAATTTCTTTTTCGGCGAGAATCTCGATGATTCGGGTCCATCCCTCATCAATGATTTGGTCGGCTTCTTTTTCTTTATGGCCACGAAGTTTACCAAGACCGCTTCGCAGTTCACTCCTGACTTCATCACGGCGAGATTCAAGATCACTCAGACGCAGCTTCCGGTCTTCATGATGCTCAAGCCAGTCCCTGAGGAGACTCACCTGGAGTTTCTTAATCCGTCCGCGCAACACTTCCGTACGGTCCTGCCGAAGATTCAGAAGCAGGAACAAGAGCAGTGCAATAGATATGAAAACCGTTGCCAGTATCAGGATCTGAATCGGGACAGTGAACCCCAGCAAACGTCCGGGGATGAGTTTTCCGACCCAGGTTCCATCCTCAGTAGCCATTCCAGCCAACCAGTATTTATCACCGACACTTTCAGCAAGAAGTGCGAATTCGGCAGGTTCACCGTCAATCGGCCAGAGCTTATCAATACTGTCGTTTACCGCATCAATCTGTGCCGGCCTGATATCAACGATGACGCCCCTTCCATCGATGATTTGACCCCGGCCACCGGGATCGATCAATCCCTCGCCGGCCAGACGGTCGGCAAGTCCATCGGGAGTCATGTACACAATCATCCAGCCCCGGATAATAAAACCCGAATTCTGGATCGGCAGCAAATAAACAACCCGTTGCCTCACACCATCATAGATAATGATAATATCCGACATATCGGAAGCAAGCGGCAATTCGAAAGAGTCCGGAATCCGGTTCCAGTTTTCATACAGGCGTCGACCATTTTCACCAATCTGCTCACTGCCGATATCGCCGGCAAACGTTGAAAACTGAACTCTGCCGTCGTTATCAACAATCCGGATGCCACTGTAACCCATGAGAAGGTCTTCAAAGGAGTCAGAAACTTGAGCCCTGTATGCGATTTCCTCTTCTCGCTGAGTTAATGAATATACGGATTGAAAATTTCTATCCCTGGAAAGGGCATCAAATCGGGAGATATTATTTTCGTTCCATGAAGAAACTGTATCGGAAATGTTTTTAAGCCTGATCTCCTGGTCTATCTTCACCCTTTCACTGAAGAAATCGGTTTCCAGGACACGGAAGAATCCGGTATAGGCCAGAGCGGCAAACCCCCCGGTAATGAGAAGAGATATGAGAATGGTGAGTGCAACTTTCTGCGAAGTTCTCATTGGTACCGGGGAAACCCCTCCCTGTCGGTAATGTGCAAATATGGTTCTGGCGGCTCAATGGCTGATGGGCTATACAGCGACACCTACTGATCCGATTCAACCCTCTTTCATACGATAACCCCTTCCATCCCATAAACAACGAAAAGGGGAGGCGTTCCGGCTTAAGCCGTACGTCCTCCCCTCAATAATCGGTTAATAATCACCGCAACCTGAAAGAAAGGTACCAGTAGAACCAGATCGGAACCGTTGTAGCGGATTCTTGCTTTCCCTCTACTCACTCAGGGTTTGAAATGGTGTTCATTTCTCTCGTTCGATTAGTAATCTTCAGTACGGATTATTATTTACTCTTCGGTAGCCTCTTTTTCGGTTTTGGACGCTTCCTTCTCTTCAGGTTCTTCTTTCTTGGCTTCCTCAGCTGGAGATTCTTCAACCTCAGGCTCCTTCACGGGAGCTTCCTCAACTTTAGTTTCCTCACCCTTTACAGCACTCTTCTTGGCAGCAGCCGGTTTGGATGCCGCCTTTTTCTTGGAAACTGACTTTTTCCTGGAAGCCGGCTTCTCTTCCTCCGGCAGGAATTCAAGAATTACCATGGAGGCTGCGTCACCTGATCGTTTTCCAAGCTTGAGAATTCGGGTGTATCCACCGGGTCTTTCGGAAAATCGAGGTCCTACCTCAGTAAACAGCTTGTTGAGAACATCTTTTTCATAAACGGTCTTGGCAACGATTCGGCGATTGTGGACCGAATCCACCTTGGCACGTGTTACCAGTTTCTCGGCGGTTCTGCGGATTTCCTTGGCTTTGGCTTGAGTGGTTTCAATCCTCTCATGCTTAATCAGGGAAGTCACCATGTTCCGGTGTAAAGCTTTACGATGGCTGGGCTTACGCCCCAACCGGTTGAATCCTTTTCGGTTATGCATCTTTCTTATTCCTCATTTACAGCAACGGATTCATCTGTGGCCTGATATTCACCGGCTTCATCCGTACCCGTGCCCTGTTTACCGAGCTTGATGGAGTTCTTGAGTACGCTGTAATCCGTCATACCCAGGCTGAGGTTCCACTCTTTGAGCTTCTCCTTGATTTCCTGGAGAGACTTCTTCCCGAAGTTTCGGGTCTTTGCTATATCTTCCTCGGTGCGCCTGGTCAGGTCTCCGATGGTTTTGATATTCGCGTTCTTAAGACAGTTGCTGGAACGAACGGAGAGCTCGAGTTCCTCGACTGGAGTTTCCAGTAGAGCGCGAATACGCTCCTCTTCCTCATCAACATCATCATCACCGATTACGTCGTCTTCATCGAAGTTAATGAAGATTGTGAAATGATCTTTAGCGATCTTGGCGGCTTCTGCCAAAGCGTTTTCCGGTGCGATAGTCCCATCAGTCCAAACTTCAAGATTGAGTTTGTCAAAATCCGAGCGCTGACCGACTCGGGTATCCTCAACTGCATACTTCACCTTGGTGATCGGGCTGAAGATGGAATCCACTGGTATGGTACCAATATGTTCAATGTATTTCTCATTCAGTTCGGCGGGTACATAACCACGACCGAGATTGACCTGAATTTCGAAGTCCAGATTACCTTCTTCCATAACCGTACAGATCTGCTGATCCTTGTTGGCCACTTCGATTCCGCCTTTATCAAGGTCGGCACCGGTGATCACTCCCTGTCCCTTCCACTCAACATGAATGGTCTGCTCATCGACGTCCTCGGGAAG
>JAUVIY010000223.1 GCA_030592625.1 Spirochaeta sp.
AAACCATTCGCTTACCGCTGCTTCCTTCCGGATCTGACGGGATTGGGCGACGGTCTCTAACACGGGACCCTCGGATCAACACGGGGGAAAAGACGGAGCGGGAGGGATTCGAACCCTCGGTACCCGGTTAGAGTACATACGCTTTCCAAGCGCACACCTTCGGCCTCTCGGTCACCACTCCAGTATCTTTCGGAGAGACAGGGATTCGAACCCTGGGTGCCGGAAACCGGCACAACGGATTTCGAGTCCGCCCGATTCAACCACTCTCGCATCTCTCCAGATGTATGCCCTAGAGGACTCGAACCTCCGACCTTTAGGTCCGCAACCTAACGCTCTATCCAGCTGAGCTAAGGGCACATATTTTGACCAGCGGCCGTGACCGCTTTCCAGAGAAAGGGACGCATCGTTGCCAATCCATCCAAATCCTAACGGAGAGGGAGGGATTCGCCCTCCGGAACTCAGGCATCGTACCTTCGTCCTCCGGGCCGCCTCGTTCGCTGCCGCCGATTCCCTGTCGGCTGTTCGGCCTTCGGCCGCGCTCACTCGGTTCGAATCCCTCCGCGTTGGTT
This sequence comes from Spirochaeta sp., assembly GCA_030592625.1. Lineage (GTDB taxonomy): Bacteria > Spirochaetota > Spirochaetia > DSM-2461 > DSM-2461 > UBA2779. The sequence continues at coordinate 570 of JAUVIY010000223.1, forward strand.
TTCCATGGGAGGATTCTTTTCAATCCTTCTCTTTCCTTCGGAGAGGGAGGGATTCGAACCCTCGGTGCAGTCACCCACACAACTCCTTAGCAGGGAGCCCGATTCAACCGCTCTCGCACCTCTCCAAAACGGTATAGGGATAGTTCTCCGAACAAGTCAGGATATCCAGTCTTTTTGAATCCCTCACCAACGGAGGGGGTGGGATTCGAACCCACGGCAGGTTGCCCCGCACCGGTTTTCAAGACCGGCTCCTTAAGCCGCTCGGTCACCCCTCCAATACCGGGTATGAAAATTAGCCGGAACTGGGTCACTTTGTCAATTAGGAACACCTTCGGAAAAATCCCAGATATAAAGATTTAAGTCCACTTGTCCCTTTGTATCGAATTCCACGCCTTCAGAACGGAGTTTTTCCCTCTGAAGATCGGCGGCCTGAGGATTGTTCAGGGCGATTCTACCACCGGCGGCCACGACGCGATGCCAGGGAAGATTACGCGCCCGGCTTTGAGTATGGAGTATCCTGACCACCTGTCGGGCTCCCCGGGGAGAACCTGCCGCTGCGGCCAGAAACCCGTAAGTGACAACACGACCGCTGGGAACTCCACTCAAAAGAGAACACACGCTTTCGGTAAAAATGCCGGCCATGTATCTGGTCACTCCCCGGAGATCAACAGTTCGTAGATCCTGTCCAGGTCGTCCCGATTGAACCAGGAGATTTCCAGCTTACCCTTGGACAATGAACCCTTCATCGAAACCTTTGTACCGAGGGCTTCAATGAAACGCTGCTCCAGATTTTCAATTTCCGGATCACGATTCTGCAACCGGATATTTTTTACAGATTTAGGTTTTCCGTTTCCCTTATGACCCCGGTTCATTTCAGTTGCCATAGCTTCAGCATCCCGAACCGAAAGGGACTGGTTGAGAATTTTTGAAAAAAGAAGCTCCTGATCCGCCGGATTGGTGACCGCCAGCAAAGCCCTGGCATGCCCCGCCGACAACTGTCCCGTTTCTACTGCGTTCCGCATGTTCTCCGGTAGTTTTAATAATCGGAGACTGTTGGCGACTGTTGATCGTTTTTTTCCGACCTTATCGGCTACATCCTGCTGAGACAGTCCCATGGCATCCATAATATGACGATATGCCCGGGCCTCCTCCATCGGGGTGAGATCTTCCCGCTGAACATTTTCCACGAGTGCGATTTCCAGTTTCTGCTCGGGGGAAAAATTCCGGACGATTACGGGAACTTCATCAAGACCGGCAAGTTTACTGGCCCTCCAGCGGCGCTCACCTGCGATAAGTATAAAACTGCCGTCAGCCCTTTCTTCGGCCAGGATCGGTTGAATTACTCCCTGCTGACGAATGGATTCGGCAAGCTCGGCCATGGCATCCTGATCAAAACGCTCTCGTGGCTGATCGGGATTGGGTTTCAACTTGTCGACCGGAAGGGTACGTATGCCGTTACCTCTTTCCGAGCCGGTTTCCGGCAGGGTCAGGCTGATATCTCCGCTGAGAAGGGCATCCAGTCCCGAACCAAGTGCTTTTTTCTTAGACTGCTTAGACACGTTTCATCACCTCTTCAGTCAGGGCGGCGTAACTCCGGGCACCGACGCATCCCGGATCGTACATATTGATCGGCATCCCATGGCTGGGAGCTTCAGAAAGGCGAACGTTTCTTGGTATGACGGTTTTGAAAAGAAGTTCGGGATGAGCTTTGAATGCAATTTTAACCTGCTGAATAACTTCCTGAGAAAGGCGGGTTCTGGAATCATACATGGTGAAAATAATACCGCCGACTGATAAAGAGGGATTCAGACTGCTCTGGATTCTCTTGATTGTCTGAAAAAGCATGTTCAAAAATCCCTCAAGAGCGAAGAATTCACATTGAAGAGGAACGATAACGGATTCTGCAGCGACAAAACCATTGATAGTGAGTATTCCTAGAGAAGGAGGACAATCAATAAGGATGTAATCGTATTGTCCAACCAGGGGTTTAAGTGCCCGCTTCAGATATCCGTCTCTCCCTTCGGCGTCTACCAGTTCCACAGTCGCGCCCGAAAGGTGGAGATCCGATGGAATGATGTCCATGTTTTCCTGGGGTGTCGGAACAATAGCATCGAATGGAGCCACCTTTCCGATCAGGATATCGTAAATACCGATTTCTTGCTTCCGGATACCAACACTACTGCTGAGATTTCCCTGGGGATCGAAATCCACAAGTAAAACCCGGCGGCCGGCGGCCGCCATATAAGCTCCGATATTAACGGCTGAGGTCGTCTTACCGACACCTCCCTTTTGGTTTGCAAAAACGACCGTTTGACTCATGGAGCGATCATAACACCGCCAGCCCGCTTGACCAACCCGTTTTCGGGGTCTAACCTCTACTGGTATGGAAGAGCAGATTAAAGAAGCTATCGAAGATATCCGACCCTCCCTCCAGGCTGACGGTGGAGACATCGAATTCGTATCGGTGGATGATACAGGAAAAGTTCTCGTCCGACTCACCGGAGCATGCGACGGCTGTCCTATGGCTATTATGACCCTGAAGCAGGGTGTTGAGGCATATCTGACCAAGAAAGTGCCTGGTGTCACAACGGTTGATCAGGAATAGAATAAAACTTCAGTCTTCTCGTTGATTGAGAATACTCGAATAAGTAGGAAACCCTACGGTAACGATTTACCCCACATCAGCCGATAATGGAAAAAACCGTTGATTTCCGATTAAAATGGTTTATTTATTTATAGAGCGGCGAGTCGATTCGTCCACGTTGAGGCGTAAACCAGGGGTTGTACATGGGACTCGCAAATCATAAACAAACTAAAAATATCCGTCCGGATAGAAATATTCTTACAGAGTTACCGAAAATAGAAGTTCATCGTCATCTTGAGGGTACCTACCCGATTGAATCCCTTTTCCGGATGGCTATAAAAAATAAGCTTGATGTCCCGAATAATCTTGAGTCTTTCAAGAAAGTTTTCCAATTCCCAAAGGACCATGAGCCGGATTTCCTTCTGTTCCTGAGTAAATTTAAAAAATTCTGGTACAAATCCCTGGAGGACGTCGCCGGCATTGCCTACGATTCGGTCAAATCCTTTGCCGATGAAGGCTTGCATTACATCGAATTGCGTTTCAATCCTCTTCATTTCACGGAAATGACAGGGTTGAATCCCAAGGATGTTACAAAAACCATCATTGATTCCTCCGATTCAGCAGCGATGGAAATCAATCTAAAAATCAGATATCTGTTAACTTTCAACCGAAGTGTTCAGACTGCAGCAGAGATGCTTCAAACCTATAAAGAATTGCACGATATCGATCTCACGAGGGTTGTCGGTATCGATCTTGCGGGGGATGAAATCAATTATCCGCCGGAGCTTTTTCCGGAGTTTTTCGATATCGTCAAAAAAGATGATCGTTTCGGAATCGATATCCATGCGGGCGAAGTCACCGATTCTAAGAATATGTGGGTTTCAATAGAACAGCTTCATGCCGACCGAATTGGTCACGGTGTGGCCTCTTATGACGATCCTGAAATTCAGACCATCCTTAAAGAGAAAAAGATCTTCCTCGCCCAGTGCATTACCAGCAACTATCAGACCGGGGCCTGGAAAGATGAAGCTTCACATCCCATGAAGCCGCTGGCTGAGGCCGGTGTACCGATAACCATTGCCTCCGACGACCCTACCATTCAAGATTCCCTTCTGATAGATGATTATGAAAAGGCCGTCAACAACTTCGGCTGGACCGTGGAAGATCTGATCGAGTCAAACCTTAAATCTGTTGAGGGGTGTTTTCTCTCTGCTAGGGAAAAAGAAGATCTGACCATGAGCTATACCAGGGCCATAGAAGGTTTCCGCATTCGAATGGGCTTGTAAACCCAAAAACACTATACGGAAATTTAGGCATTTATAAACATTTTTTCCACATCCATTTTATACTTATTCTTCTATCCTGTATATAATTAACAGAACTTGACGGTTTTTGGTCTTCTTGTAAATTCTTTTACTGCAAAAACTTACATAAAAAGAATAAATCGAGCAATCCAATCGGCCGGCAATAAGATTTATAAATAACTCGAAGCTTCAATATCTTCCACAGAATATCCACAGGGCTTGTTTCACGTGAAACAATGAATGGTATCATACCCTAGGAGACTGTCGGGCTGATGTCCCCAATTTTTCTCATGAATTATTCCCGGCTATAGCATAAACACTTCTTTCCCATCAATTTCGTTCCGTTTCAGGTCGCTCATTCCGGTTTTCA
>JAUVIY010000338.1 GCA_030592625.1 Spirochaeta sp.
AAGACTGAGCGAATAAAGCATCATCCCGCCTCCGGCAGCAACGGATGTGCCGCCGATGGCCAGCATACCGACCGACAAGCTGTTTGCCATCGAATTGTCCGGGAGAAAGGCTTTCAGAAGCCCGCCGATGGTCATCATACCGACTCCCATGGCGAAGACAATCTTGCCGCCGGTCTCGTAGGTTCCTTTTAGGGTATCCAGAGAAGAATCGAGGTTCAAGTTCTCTGAAACCTTCAATTCTCCGACAGGCGTGATAATTGGATAGGCATTCCAATAAGCCCTGATTTCGTCATCAATGTTCTTCGATTTGAGTTTCTTATCCGGAGCGGATGATTTGGTTTTCACCATTTTCCCGGCAGCAAGAATGAAGGGATCTTTCTCCATCAGATCGATTTTACTGACGGTTTCCTTATCATACTGCAGGACATCAACTTCCCCTTCGAAACAGTACACAGACGTTTGCCGTTCTCCACCTTCATCCGCAAGATCGTAGAACAGATCGTAACCAAAATCGGTACCACGAACACCGGCAACGGTATCATGTCCGGTAATCCAGAGTCTTGATCCGCCGAGAAGCGAGGCAACCTTCACACGAATCCGTCCGTAGGTTACCCTGAAAACTCCCCCGCCGTTGCCATCCAGCGAGGTGATGGTAAAGGTGGTGCTCTCCGCCAGCTTGACGACACTACCATTACCGTTGTTCAACAGGATTTCCACGAAACTGCCGTCATCGGTCAGAATCATGTCGTCTACCTGAAGAGGCAGCCCGATAACGTCATCGGCTGCGATATCATAAGACGTTGATTGTCCGTTCCTGACAACCTGGAAACCGTTTCCCTCGGCGTAGGAAACCACTGCATCGGTTTGTGAGTACAGAGGCATGGCCGAAAAAGCCAGAAACAACACGGCGATCAGGGAGAAAATAGATTTCATACACCCATTCTACTCCTCTACACGACGCTTGCCAAATGGAACCCTCACTCCCTATAGTAATTCGAAGCTATGGAACAAACCGGATTTAAAGGACTTAAGATTCTCGTTATGGGCCTCGGACTTCATGGAGGCGGTGTGGAAACCGCCCGGTATCTTGCAAGACAGGGAGCCAGGGTGACTTGCACGGACCTGCGAAACGAGGACGATCTGGAGTCCTCTATTGCTGCGCTGGAGGGACTCGATATCCGATACGTCCTCGGTAATCACAGGATTGAGGATTTCGATTCTGCCGACATCATCGTTAAAAATCCCGCTGTCCCGTCGGATTCACGATGGATCGCCGGCAGGAACAATATCGAGACCGATATATCATTGTTCCTGAAGGCTTCGACATCTCCCCTTCTGGCCGTAACAGGCAGCAAGGGCAAATCCACAGCCGTAACGGCGCTGCATTACATCCTGAAGCGGCAGCATCCCGGTACACGTCTCGGCGGTAACATCACCGTCAGTCCTCTCTCATTCGTCCATGAACTCAAAACCGATGATCCGGTCATCCTGGAACTCTCCTCCTGGCAGTTGGCCGACCTTCGAGGCCGCAAGATCCTCCATCCCCGGATCGCCGGAATCACCAACCTGATGCACGACCACCAGAACCGGTATGAATCCTTTGAGGACTACGAAGCGGATAAAACCGTCATTATCGAAAACCTGAAGTCCGATGATTATTCGGTCTTCCCGGATAATGTATACGGCAGAAAATGGTCGAAAAAATCCCACGGAACATCCTTCCTGATAAGAAACGGCACCCCCGAAAGAACGGGTTTCAGGGGTGCATATCTGGATGAAAGAAATCGAGGCTGGTTCATCTCCGGATCGAACTCCCGATCGAACAGAGTTCAGATAGTTCCGGAATCTCTCAAGGTTCCCGGAGAACCGTTCCGCATGAATCTTCTGTTCGCGTCGACGATGGCAAGGCTCTGGGGGTGCAGCTCCGATATAATACTGGATACCGCATCCGACTTCCCGGGAGTGCCATATCGGATGGAGATGTTCCTCAATACGGAAGGCATCAGATATTACGACGATACCACCGCCACCATACCGGACGCCGCCGCGGCAGCGGTGAACGCCATGGACTGCCCGGTAATCCTGATTGCCGGCGGTGCGGATAAAAAACTTGACTTCGCTCCCTTCGACAAAGCGGCAGAAGTTCCGAAACGCATCATTATGCTGAAAGGCAGCGCCACCGATACCTGGCTGCCGAGGCTCCGCTCTTCAGGTGTGGATATCGATGACCCGTATGACAGTATGGAAGCCGCCGTAGCCGCCGCAAATCGAATTGCAGATCCGGGTGATGCGGTCCTGCTCTCACCGGGTGCTGCGAGCTTCGGAATGTTCCGCCATGAGTTCGAACGTGGTGATGCTTTCAAAGCCGCCTGCAGATCCCTGGCCCGATAACTTGAAATCCCGGCCCGCCGGCTCTAAATTCATATAAAGGATAAATAAATGAAACGATTGGTATTCGCATCGGCAGCATTTCTATTACTGACGTCAGCTCTGTTCGCGTATGACGGATTCGTGGACATCACCAACGAAACCGGTTTTACGATTTACTACGTTTTCGTCAGTCATGAAAGCGATGAATACTGGGGCGACGATATGCTCGGTGAAAACTATCTTATGGACGGCGATACCTACAGAGTATATCTGTCGGGCCATCCAACATCGATGTTCGACATCATGCTGGAAGACGAGGAAGAAAATACGTACAGCTTCTATAACGTGGATGTCGAGAACGAAGAGGTTATTGTATCCCTGGCAAATCTGGATGAGGGCAACGGATTTTATTCAGGCGAGGCCACTGTAAATGGTCCTGGAGGCGACTTTGACGGTTATGTTGATATCACGAATACCACCGGCTTCATCATGCACTACCTGTACATCCGGCAAAACAGTAAGAGTTGGGGTCCCGATCTGTTAGGAGACGAAATCCTCCTGGACGGTGCCACGTTCTCGGTAAACCTGAATAACTTTCCCGGCAGTGTGTTCGATATTCGCCTGGAAGACGATGAACAGGATACGTATTCCTTCTATGATGTGGATGTAGAGAGCGAGGATTTATATGTCACCCTGGATCATCTTGATTAGAGAGGCTCTGGGGATTCGACCTACTTGCATTTACTCCAACCGCAAGCCGGACATGTCGCGCATCCCTCCCGGAACACCAGACCGGTCTCGCACTCGGGACATCGCTTCTCACCGGCAATTACTTCCTCGCCGTCCTGAATATAGGTTTTCAGAACACGTCCAGCCACACGCTCGAAATCGGTAAAATGCGTATCCTTCTGCAGCTGCTTGA
>JAUVIY010000434.1 GCA_030592625.1 Spirochaeta sp.
ACCAGTGCTGATTTCTCCAGTGAAAAGCAGCCTGACGATACCGGAAGAGCTCAGCTCCCAGGAGTATGTCCGCATCGCCATTCCCCTTTTCTCCTATCGCCACTTCAGCATAAATGGAATCGGTTCTCGGGCTCTTCCTTCGTAGTTGCCCGCTTCCTTCAGGCTCCATCCATATCCAGCCGGGTACATTGAGTTGAAGATCCCCGATTCCCTCAATCTGAAAGTCATAGCGTTCTTCACGCCAGCCCTCATAACCTGCAGGACTCGGGATATATGAGGAGGTGGATCCCTGACTGACCAGGCTCGCACCTTCGAGTTCCGGTACCGGAAAATCGAGAACATTGATATTGCCTCTCCCTTCGATTCTGATTCGAATCGATAGGATATCTCCGACCCGATACGGACCTTCGTCCCATTCGGTATCCATGCTGAAATGCCCGACAGCTCCGGAGGACAGAACGGATTCCGGGAGAGGCCGGACTTCCACAGAAAATGACGGTGTTGATCTGCTCAACCCTGCCACTGAGATTAGAACTCCCGGAAAGGTATATTTCCCGGGTTCACTGAGGGTCCAGATCCAGGAAGCCATGGGGACATCGTAAAGAATATCATTTTTATGAGGCCGGGTTACGATAGCACCAAGGCCATAAGCATCTTCCAACAGACCTTCCGGTGCTGTATTCAAGACTGCAGAATCGGCAAGGGCCAGAGATATAAGATTACGGACTTCCAGCACAACAGGAATGGACTGACCCTGCCAGATTTTTTCCGGAACTGCCCGCCAGCTCGTCGTCACCGGGTAGGGAAAATCCGCTTCATCGGGTTCAAGTCCAATTATTTCCTTCAATTCAGTAGTCGCCTCACGATCACCGGCCCGGATTCGGAATGGTTCAATCATATGAAATCCCGGCTTATCGACCCTGATGGATGATAGTACCTCAATCATCCTCACCGATGTGCCATCCTCAGTCTGAACCGTCCAGGGACGGGCATAAGGATAGGCCCACCAGACCATGGGACCGGTGAGTTCCGGCCGTATGATCTCCACCTCTTCGCCCCACGGGATGGTGGTGCGGATCTGAATCGTGAATCTCTCTCCGCGAACAACCCGCTCAGGATCGAACTCCAGTAATGCGGTATCCGCTGCATGAGCGGAAACTGTCAGTAGGAAAAGGATTCCAGTTACCAGTCTTCGACTGATTCGCCGCTTTCCGTCGATTGTGCCGACCAAGCATCCGCCTCCTTTCTTCTGACATAATCCAGTAGATGCTGGCTGTCCTTGTCACCGTCTTCTCCGGGGTCTTCCCCGGCGGAAGTTTTCTGAGGCACAGCCGAACGTATTCTCGAAAGAGAATCCTCAAGGTTGATTTTCGCATCGATATCCGATGGCTTCAGAGTTAAGGCTCTTCTGAAAGAACGGTATGCTTCGTCATAACGTCCCCAGTGGTAATAGAGCACCCCGCGGTTGAATGCGACGCGGAACAGGATGTCCGTATTGTCTGTATTGTTTTCGGCCATAGCCCAGGAATTGAGGGCCGCATCACCCTCTCCAAGGGCGAAATAGACGTTGGCAAGATTGTAATAGACAACATCCTTGCCTGCATTAGCTGTATCATCTGCATTGAGGTATTGAAGAATGGACTTCT
>JAUVIY010000182.1 GCA_030592625.1 Spirochaeta sp.
ATTATGGGGGACGAGAACGGCATCAAGCCATCCAATCTCGGTCAGGGATATATTCTACGCCGATTGATCCGCCGTGCGGTTCGTCACGGTCTGAATCTTGGCATCAGGACAGATTTCCTGGGCCGAATCGCCGATTCGGTAATCGGTATATACAAGGGAGTCTACGACGAGCTGAAGGACAGACGTGATGTCATCATCAGCGAGCTGACCCTGGAAGAGGCCCAGTTCCGAAAGACTCTGGAACATGGCCATAAAGAATTCGACAAACTCCTGCCCAATCTGCTGCGTAATCCCAAAAAGATAATTCCCGGGCGTGTGGCCTTCCGTCTGTACGATACCTATGGTTTCCCGGTGGAACTCACTGAAGAACTGGCCGCTGAAAACGGGATGACTGTGGATCGGGACGGTTTCGATGAGGCTTTTAAAAAGCATCAGGAAACTTCCAAGAAAGGCGCCGATAAAATCTTCAAGGGCGGTCTTGCCGACGATTCGGTGATGTCCATCCGGTATCACACCGCGACCCATCTGCTCCATGAGGCCCTCAGGCAGATACTGGGCGACCACGTAGAACAGAAGGGATCCAACATCACCGCCGACAGGCTGCGATTCGACTTCGTTCACCCCCAGCCCATGACACCCGAAGAAAAAGCCGCCGTGGAAGAACTGGTGAACAAAAAAATTGCCGAAAATCTGCCTGTATCCATGACGACGATGACCCTCCGGGAAGCCCGGGATCAAAATGCCAGGGCTCTGTTCGAGGGTAAGTACGACGAGCAGGTAAAAGTCTACAGTATCGGAGAATTTTCCACAGAAGTATGCGGTGGTCCCCATGTTGAGGCTATCGGCGAGCTCGGTAATTTCAGAATTGCCAAGGAGCAGTCAAGCTCCCGGGGCGTTCGAAGAATCCGTGGTGTACTAAACTGATTCCCAATTGAGCGAGAGGAATGAAAGCATTTCATTCCCGAGCGAATGCAGGGAAAGCAAGGTTCATACCCCGCGGCTTGCCGCGGAAAAGAGTCGCCCCCGGCGACTTCGGGTCCAGGGCTCTGCCCTGGGGTATGATACCTTTCATTCCCTGAGCTTTCTGGCGTATTCGGCGACCCGTTCGTTGTGTATGCCGAGGCTCTGGAATCTGCCGATCATCTCAACGGCCGCTGTTATATTGCCCAGCTTCTCATAGCATTCAGCGGCTTCCATATAAAGTCGATGATTCTTCGGTTCTTTGTCCATCAGCTCCATCAGGTTCGTAAGAGCCTTTTCGTATTCACCGTTGGTTTTGGCGATCAGCGCCAGACCCATCACCGCGTAGATGTCATAATCAATCTCAAGGGCCTCATGATAGCACTTTGTCGCCGTTTCAAGGTCATCCAGATTCCTGTACGCATCGCCTGCCCGGGTGAGTATCACCTTGTTTTCCGGATCCTTTTCCAGGATCTGATTCCAGTAGATAAGTGATTGATTCGGTTGATTCATTCCACGGTAGCAGTCGGCCAGTCCGAAGAGGGCGTAGAAGTTGCCCGGCTGCATGGATAACGCTTTTTCGAAATAGGGTAAGCCGCCACTGAAAGTCTTGAGCTTACGGTAGCAGTTTCCGATTGAGGTGAGGACACGAATATCTACACGGTTTCCCACCTGTTCTTCCATACGCTTCCAGTACTTCAATGCCTCTTCATATTCCTTGAAGTCATAATGCAGATGCCCAAGACCGATGAGTGCATAAGAGTTGTTTTGTTCCATCTCCAGGACTCGAAGGTAGAGATTTTTGGATCTGGGAAATTTTCTTACCTTACGATAAGCGTCTGCGATCCGGGTGAGTACGGTAACGTTTCTATCGTCGTGTTTCAGGTATTCTTCCCAGATATCGATAGCGCGGTTGAACTGCCCCAGGGTCTTGTAGCAGTCGGCAAGTCCGAAAAGTGCGTAATTATTGCCGGGATGATAACGAAGACAGTCGCGGTAATACTCCACGGCTTCCTTGTAACGTTTTTCCTTGCGGTAGGCGTCGCCGATTCCCACCAGGGCATAGTTGTTGCCCGGCTGCATATCGATTATTTTTTTGAAATTCTCAATGGCTCGGGGAGTCAGGGACTCTTTCAGCAGCTGATAGCCGCGTTTAGAGAGCTCGGAAATCTCGTTAAGCTGTTCCTGGGTAAGATCGGACTGTTCCTCGGGACTTTTCATATTTTTATTTTCCTTTTTGTTATAGAAGGAAACTACTCGTAAATCCATTCACGAACGACTCCGGCCATCCGTTCTATCATATAGTCCACCTTCGCCGGTGCGGGAGCCAGGCTGTAAAGCCGATATGCCTCCCAATATTCTCCCTTTTTATAATGATAGTCACCGACACGGATTATGCCATCAGAATAGCCCAAAGTCAGGAAAATTTTTTTTGCAGTGGAAATCTCTCCATCGTTGAAAAGCTGATTGCCTTTTCGCATCAGGGCCGCTTTGCGTGCCGGATCGATCGGGGTACGGTTCGGCGCGACTATCTTGAGAAACCCCTCTTTCGGCATCTCAGCCATGGATCAGAGCGTTCCTTTTGTGGACATGCCGGCCTCGCCGCCGCCGTCATTGGGAGTATAAGCTTCCGCCAGGGCCCTGCCTGTTGCTTTGAACATGGCTTCGGCGGCGTGATGACCGTTTTCGGAGTAACGGACCGTCAGGTGGAGGTTCAGCTTCCCGGCCACCGCCAGTCCCCGGAAGAACTCCCGGAGCAGAGATAGGTCAAAATCACCGGCTTTTTCCTGGGCCCATTCAACGTCCCATTTCAGATAGGGCCGGCCGCAGGCATCAATCACCGCTTCACTCAAAGCATCATCCATGGGGATAACCGCCTGACCAAAGCGGCGTATTCCTTCGGATTCTGTACGGGCTTTAACCAGGGCCTGGCCGATAACCAGACCGATATCCTCAACCAGGTGATGGGGGTCGACATCGATATCGCCGGAGGCTTTCACTTCAAGGCGGAATCCTCCATGGAAGGCCATGGCGTTAAGCATATGGTTGAAGAAAGGAAGTCCGGTTTCCGGTTTGGATGGGCCGGATACGTTCATATCCAGTATTACGATAATATCGGTTTCTTTTGTAACTCGGTGAATTTCAATCATCATGACTCCCTCATCATAATATCGGCCAGTTCGGCGATTTCACGATAGTGGAGTTTGAAGTAGGCCGGATTGGCAATAAGCCTTACCTTGATATCACCCAGATCAGCGACGACTTCCAATCCGTTTGCAGCCAGTGTGCTGCCGGTCTCAACAAGATCGACGATGTAAGGTGCCAGGCCCAGCACCGGTGCGAGTTCGACGCTTCCGCCCAAGCGAATAATCTTTACTGGTATGCCCCGACGGTGGAACCAGTCCCGGGTCATCCGGACATAACTTGTGGCAACGGTTACCGTTCCTCCCAGTTGTCCAGGCGTAAGTGATCCTTTCGGTGCAGCAACACAGAGCCGGGTTCCACCGAAGGGAAGAGTGAGAATCCGGGTGAATGAGTGTCCGGATTCGGTGACGGTGTCATCTCCGACTATGCCCAGACCGGCGATACCGTGGTGGACGTAAGCGGGAAGATCGTGGTTCTTCACCTTGTAGATTTCCAGTCGACCGGTTGAATCAACTGCGGAGAGCTTTCGTGAACCGAATCGGATGTCCATTCCCCTGGCTGTAAAGTATTTTACGACTGAGTCGAGAAGACGACCTTTTGGTATGGCGATGGTATGGGGCTTACTCATGTAATGGCCACCCGTTCACCGTTTTTCCGCCGTCGGGTCGCATCCCTGTACCTGCCGGTGAAATTATTTCCTTCAGCGATTCTCACCGGAGATTCTTCCGCAGCATCGGCGGCAAACCCGCTCAATGGCTCGATTTTGCGCATCATCAGGCTGAATCCGGCGGCGGGTGAGGGGCTGCCGAAGGAACCCAGAAGTTTATCGTATCGCCCTCCGGAAGCAATGGCGGAATTGGCACCATCGACATAGGCCCGAACGGTAAAACCTGTGTAATAGGGCTGACCTCCGTGTTCCGAGAGATCGATGCGGATCTTCTCCATGGAGACGGTAGCCGAAAGTTCAGAGGCCAGGGATTTCAGGTCATTGACGGCTTCGACAACAGATGACACGGCAGAAGAGTCCCCGATGGCCCGGACGAGTTCTGTACTCAGTTCGGTGAACTCATCCGGTGTCCCAAGGAATAGAAGCAGGTTCGCCTTCTCTTTGCCGATAAGACGGTACATTCCTTCACGATCCCTCAGTTCAAGAAGATCTCCTACCTCTGCCGGATCGGCCGTTCCTTCAAGAACGGCGTCCAGTATAGCCCGGGAACCGATATGCATGCGCCAGGACGGTAGGCGCATGGCATCCATGAGATCGTTGAGGAGCATCAGGACTTCCAAATCTCCTTCCTGTCCTTTCAGCCCGATCAGTTCAGCGCCTGACTGGAAGAACTCATCGCTGGAGATATCTTCCTCTTCCTGGTGGCGGATGATGCTGTCGGCGTAGTAAACCCTTCGTGGTAGGGGTGCATCCTTGAGGGACAGTCCCATCTGCTTGGCCAGAAAGAGGGTAATATCGGAACGAAGCATCAGCAGCTCTCCCTCCCGGTCCGGGAATCGGTAGCTGCGCTCCACCTGTGAACGATCGAGTAAAGGTCGATAGGTTTCGTAATAATCGAAGACGGGGGTGAGTACCGGAAGATAACCCCAGGATGCAAAATGATCCTCTGTCATCCGTAGCAGCTGGCGGTGACGGTACGCTTCCTCGAGGAAGAAACTCTCGGTTCCCTGGGGTGTTCGGAGTCGTTGTCTGTTATCAGGGCTCATGTCGCATATTATGCCGGGAGGGGGAAAGGCGGTCTACCGATAGCTCATCGGCTTTCCGCCCAGGCCAGGATTCCGTTAACGATCATCAGGGCATCCTGTTCTCGTAATTTGGATGATCTTAAAGCCCAGGCATTGCGGGAATAGTTGATATTCCGGGCTTCCACGAGCACAGCGGCATCGGCGGGATTGTTTTTTAAAACTCTCAGCGGTTGCCGCCGTATGAAGGAACCGCTGCCCATATGAGGTGCCAACGCACTTGCCAGGGCCCTGGAGCGGTTCGTTTCAGACTCGGTTTCACCGTCGAAGAGTACGGCGGTTCCGGCCGGGAGGTCCGGTGTATTATCGGCGTGGATACTGATGAAGAGAGTCCCTTTATTTTTCTGTGAAGATGGCGTGCTTCTCATCTCACTCTCTGCAATTGTTTTTCTTAAATCCAGTCCTTCGATTGTACCCACAGGTCTCCACCCGGCACTCTCATTATGGGATGCATCGTTGTACACTTCGTTCTTCCTGTGAACAAAAGTTTGCCGGGCATCGATACCGTTTCGGATATGGTGATCCGGGGAAAGTATCGTTAAGGAAACCGAAGCCCCGTGGCGTACCAGGGTTCTGTAAAGGCGCATGGATATGTCGTAGGCGTACTCGTCCTCTGTAATCACGACAGGATTACCGTTCCCGTCGGCCACCGATACGATAGCCCCGGGATCCAGGCCTCCATGGCCTGGATCTATAATGATATGCCATCCTTTCAAGGCGCCGCTCAGAGTCGACAGGGCGTCGGTTTCGGCCCGACACAGCGCCAGAACCAGTCGGGCCCGACGGTAATCAACTGCCGACGAGGCATCAGGTGATTCCCAGTAAGCGTTGCTGGGCTGATCC
>JAUVIY010000377.1 GCA_030592625.1 Spirochaeta sp.
GCAGGACCGGGTCTTCACCTATGGATTCGCCTATGAATTCGTCAACAATTCCCCCGACAGCGTCACCAGTCTCCTGCCCGGAAAGAAGATTCTCATCATCAATGTTGTAGCCAGATCAGAAGATGTCTTTAAGGATCAGGGCTACCTGCGATACCTCAATCTGGCCGATGAATCCCTCTTCGGCATCAGTGGAATGGATCTTACCGAACGCTATATCATCTATTCCTCTACCGGATTGGATATGGAAGAAAAAAAAGAATGCCTGGAAGATCTCTCCAGTCTGATATCCCTGATTGAGCCCTGGTATAAATAAGATTAATGGTGGTGGCCGTGCTCCCAATGCACATGTCCATGTTCCAGCTCTTCCTCTGAAGCATCCCTTACTTCCTTTACGGTGACATTGAAGATGAGTTTTTGTCCGGCGAAAGGATGGTTGCCGTCGATGACTGCCGTATCGTCATTTACTGATATCACGGTATAGAAGCGTACCTCGCCGTCAAGGTCGGCCTGGAAAACCAGGCCTGGAGAAATATCTTCGGAATCCTCGAAATCCTCCAGATCCACTTCCCTTATCAGTTCGTCATCTCTTGTGCCGAAACCTTCCTCCGGGGCCAGGGTCAGTTCCATCTGATGCCCGGTTTCTTTGCCATCCAGGGCTTTCTCCAGACCGGGAGCCAGGGATCCCGAACCCTGGATGTAACTTATGAGTTCTCCATCCGCGCTTTCGAGAAGCGTCCCTTCCGAGTCCTTGATTTCATAGTCGATAGTGACGACGGCGTTATTGCTGATAGTCATTGTTATTAGTTCCTCATGAATCGGAAATTCGAATCATTCAATGAATAGTATCATACTCCAGGGCAGAGCCCTGAACCCGGAGTCGCCGCCGGCGACTGCTCGCAATTTCGCTTTTGTAGCAACGTTCCTCGGCTCTGCCTGCGGTACGCTGCTGATGGCGAAACTACTGTTTTCCTCTCATTTTGTTTGGGAATCAAGTTAAGAAAGATTTAGTGAAAATCCATTTCTCCATATGCTAACCTGAAATGTATGATATCACCGATTTCCCCGGGACTGCTGGCCACCGACCTCGACGGTACTCTCGCCGTTGGAGGCGTCATCGGTACGGCCGACCGCAAAGCCGCAGTCGCCCTCAAGGAACGGGGTATCCCCATTCTCGTCGTCACCGGGCGAAATTCGAAATCACTTCAAAAGGTGGAGGGTCTCTGGGATGTGGCCGATGAGGTTCTCTTTTCCTCAGGGGCGGGCCTGTTGGCAGCCGAAGATGCAATTCCCGTGGAACAGACCAGGCTCACTTCCCGGGAAGTGAGGGACATTGTTACCATCCTCATCAAAGCCGGGGAAGATTACTGTGTGTTGAATCCCATTCCCGGGAATCATTGTTTTTCATGGAGGCGCCATCGTTCCCCCCGGGATAATCCCGATTTCGACAGTCGCATGGATATTTATGCCGAGTGGGGTCGTCCTGATGACGGAAGCCGATTGCCGGCTTCTCAGGTTCTGGTTATCCGACCTCCGGGTATGCTCCCGGATCAAAACCTGAAAACAGCCCTGGCCCCATGGTCTGTATTTCACAGCTCATCACCAATCGACCATAAATCCGTCTGGTTGGAGATTTTTCCTGCCGGCATGAACAAGGGAAGCGCCTTGGCCGCCTGGTGCGGGGCGAACAGCATCGCCCGTAACCGGGTTCTGGCTCTCGGTAACGATCATAATGACGAAACGATGCTTTCCTGGGCGGGGATGGGTCGGGTGGTGGAGGGAGCTCCACAGGTTTTGAAAGCCCGCTATCCCGTTCGCAGTTTCGAAGACGCAGCGGAGGAAGCCATGGAGATGTTTCAACGCACCTGGTAGATGAATAGATCCGAATAATCCAGGGATCCCAGCAGGTTTGCCAGCGGGAATACATCGGCCTCGGGCACGTTGAGGATTGATATCCGTGTGATGCCGTCACTGCCGAGTTCCGCTTTCGGGTTCAATCCGGCATCCGCCAGCCTGATTCGGTGGGTCAGGGCATTATCCAGGTCGCTCCAGGCTCCGATCTGAATGTTGAACAGCACTTCGGGAATCATCCCGTCTACGGCGAAGATGCGCACATCGGCTGTCCCGTCCCGTATCATGTCCAGATCTTTGGCCGCGGCATATGTGAGATCGATAATTCGGTCATCGACGAATGGCCCCCGGTCGTTCACCCTGACCCGGACGCTGAGCTTGTTGTCAAGATTGATGACTTCGAGAATGGTGCCGAAGGGGAGGGTTTTGTGGGCGCAGGTGTACCCGTAGGTGTCGTATGTTTCTCCATTTGCCGTCTGCCTGCCCTGGAAAATGCCTCCGTACCAGGAGGCCGTGCCGGTCTGTTCCCAGGCGCAGAGCTTATTCGGGCCGCCGATGATGGTCAGGATGAAGAACAAGGCGGTCGTCAGCGACCGGGAAATTGAGCTCATGTTACCTGTATCGGCGGTTGGGAACTGAAAGATGACCTCCGGCGCGGCTGGGTTCTCCGCATTTCCGTGGCGGTACACTCTTCAGCAGTGTTAAACTTGTTTCCGGAGGCTTCCAGGTGATGCGAATCGGTTATTTTCAGTTCCATCCTGTCCTAGCCGATCCGGCGGCCAACCGGGACTTCATCGCCGGCGCTCTGGAAGGGGCCGAGGCCGATCTCATCGTACTGCCCGAACTGCCGTTCACCGGTTATTCCATGACCGATCGGAAGGCCGTCTCGGCACTGGC
>JAUVIY010000305.1 GCA_030592625.1 Spirochaeta sp.
CATTATCATGCCCCCCATGCACGATCCCAGAAACGACAAACTCGCCGAAATCATCGTTAATCACTCCCTGGAGCTCAAAAAAGGGGAAAAAGTCCTTATACAGGGCAACGGCCTGATTACCGAGCCCCTGGTTCGAGCCGTCATCAGGGCGGCCAAAGACGTCGGCGCCCTGCCGATGTACAAACTCGAAAACCCGAAAACACAACGCGAATGGCTCAAAGCAGTCGATTCGGCCATGCTCGATCTGGCCGCTGAAGCCGATTCCTATCAGATGAAACTGATGGACGCCTTTGTGGGTTTTACCGCCCCGGAGAATGCTCTGGAACTTTCCGATCTTCCCGGGGAAACCATGCGTATGTATCAGGAACGCTATTACGGACCGGTTCACATGAAGATAAGACTTCCGGATACCAAATGGGTGGTGCTCCGCTATCCTACCGACGCCTTCGCTCAATCCGCCGGGATGAGCGGGGAAGGATTCGAGGACTGGTTCTACCGGGTCTGTACTGTAGATTATCGGAAGATGGGGAGAGCCATGGAGCCTCTGAAAGCCCTGATGGAACGCACCAACAGGGTTCGTATCCTTGGCCCCGGGGAGACCGACCTCACTTTCAGCATCAAGGATATTCCGGTGATTCCCTGCGCCGGGGAAAGGAACCTCCCCGACGGTGAGATTTACACAGCACCGGTGAAGGATTCGGTGAACGGCGTCATCGCCTACAACACACCCTCTATCCATGACGGTTTCGAGTATACCGGCATTCGTTTCCGTTTCGAAAACGGGAAGATTGTCGAGGCCACGGCCAATGATACCAACCGGATTAATACAATTCTCGATATCGATGAAGGTGCACGCTACATCGGCGAGTTCGCCCTCGGCGTGAATCCCTTTGTCGACCGCCCGGTGAACAATACCCTATTCGATGAAAAAATAAGGGGAAGCATCCATTTCACTCCGGGTAACAGTTACGACGACGCCTTCAACGGCAACCGGTCCTCTCTCCACTGGGATATCGTCCTGCTGCAGGAAGCACAGAACGGCGGCGGGGAAATCCGGTTCGACGATGTCCTGGTGCGCAAAGACGGACGTTTCGTTCTACCCGATCTGAAGGGGCTGAATCCGGAGAATCTTTCATAAAAGAAGGAGGCGCCGGTCGCCAGAGGTCATCCAAACCTTGAAGCAGGACAACTGGCGGCCTAGACTTGAATCGATAACCATGGAAGATCATTACATCTATTACCTTGACTCACAAATCAGGCTCACGAAAAGCAAGCAGTACATCGTCGGTCGTTCCAGGGAAGCCGATATACAGCTGACCGATGAACGGGTTTCCCGCCGGCATGCTTCACTGAAATGGTCCGGTACCGGATTCACCCTTGTAGACCTTCAAAGTACCAACGGCACCTACGTCAACGGCGGCAAGGCCGGTTCCATACGCCTGCTGGATGGAGACCGTATCCGCATCGGCCCCCACGATCTCCAATACATTGTCAGCAGCGGCAACGACAGCGCCATGCCCGAACCCGACGATACACTTATTTTCGAGCGCAAGGTGCACGAGCTGGCTAAAGAGGCCGAAAATCCCGAGATAGCCGATAAAATCCGGGACCTGAAGCGATATTACAACCAGAAAAGAGACGCCCTTTCGGACATAGCCTTCCGGGACGAACTCACCGGCCTCTTCAACCGCCGTTATTTCGACCAGAGGCTCCGGGAGGAAATCAACCGTTCCACCCGTTACGGCCGGAATTTAAGTCTGATACTCGGAGATATCGACCATTTTAAAAGTTATAACGATGATTTCGGACATCAGAAAGGAGACGAGGTGCTCCGGTCCGTCTCCGAAATGATTCGCAGCAGCTGCCGGTCTTCGGACACCGCCGCCCGTTACGGCGGGGAGGAATTGGCCGTGATACTTCCGGAAACAGATATCGAAGGTGCCCTCAAGGTTGCTGAAAAAGCCCGCAAGCTTATCGAAGCCCGAGCTGGGGACGTGGCCGGACGAACGGTAACCATCAGTATGGGCATCGCCTCCTTCGGTCCGGACAACGATGGGCCCGCCGAGCTGATCGCCGCAGCGGATCGGGCTCTCTACAAGGCCAAATCGGCCGGACGAAACTGCTGTGTTATGGTAGGATAAACTGATGGCCGCCCTCACGCTTAAAAAACATCCCGTAACCCGGGCCGCCCACTATCTGTATCTACTCCCCTTTCTGCCGGCGCTGCAGCCGCTTCTGGTGAACTACCGGATGGTTGACATGATTATCTACCTGGCCGGCATTGTCCTCGTGTTGTTTCTGGTGATATATGGTAATCATCGCCCCCTGATGAGAGTGGAACCCGATCGTGTCTGCCTGTATCTTCACTACCGCCACAATGCAGAGTACCATCCGTTCTCCGGCATGATCGAATATAAACGATTGAGTGCCAGCCGTATTACCCTGTTTTCTAAAAATCAAAACCCGGTAATTCTCAATATGAAAAAGAAAGACGTGGAGAAACTCATCTCCAGACTGGAAGAAAAAAACATACATGCGACTGAAACTGAAAAGTAGCTCCCGGGTAACCCGCCGGTTTGCTCCCATATTAATACTGTTATTAGGGCTTCTGACTTTGCTGACCTCCTGCCGGCCGGAGCTTCCCTCTTTCTCTTTGGAAGATGCATTATCACTCCACCGCCGGCTGGATGAAAGCCGGACTACCCCTGCCGGTCTGCTGGCGGAAGAGCTGGCTGCGGGCCGGTCCGCCGTCCTGGCTCAGGATGAATTACTCAGAGCCGATACCATCGACCTGATGAGGTCGCTGGTTCCCGTTCTTCACGATCTGGGAGTCCGGGAAATCGGCCTGTTCTTTCTGAACGCCGAGAAACAGGATGAGCTGGATGGGTTCATCATCGACGGCGACAACAAAACCCGGTCCGGTAAACTCCTGTTCTCCGCAGATGCCGCCCTCGGATACCTTGAGTACTGCGATTTCATGGTATATGTGCAGGATTTCAATCAAAGGCTGCTACCCGATGAGACTCCGATACGTCTTCTGGCACTGGGGGAAGATGGTAATGTATCACCGGAACTCCTGACAGTGGCATTAGGTATAGCGGAAAACATCACCGAAGAGGCCGTCCCGGTCTTCCTCTGGATCCCGGCGGAAGATCTGGGATTACTGCCGAAAGTTCCGGAAATCGATGATACAGAAGGCATCGAGACCGCCGAAAATCCGGAAGTCCGCCAATCACCGGTGATTTTTGCCCATCACGGACCGGGAAACGGATATCTGCGATGGAACGGACTGATTGAATCGGTGGCCGCCGAAAGGGATATCAGGGACAGGACCTTCGCATTCCGAACCGCGGAGCCGCCATTTTCCGGCTGGAGCAGTAATGAGGCGGGTATCGAGGCCGAAATCTACCTGGTGACACCCTTCGACTACCGTGCCGTCGAACCGATTCCGGATTTCATCACCCCGGAATCCGCCACCGAAGCCCTGACATTCTTTCCGGAAATCTCCATGGAGAAGCCCCTGTCCTGGGTAGCGTCCCGAATGAACAGGATTACCAGAAGAGCCGCTCGGCGCTACGATCGGATGATTGAAAAGCTGGAGACGCAACTCATGGCTTCGGAAGACTGACCGTACCCCTAGCCCGGAATTCTCACCAGCCAAATAGAAAATAAGGGTTCCCCCTATGTTATTGTATTACTGACCAAAGAAATACTTAACAAAAGGAAGTGAACCCTTATGAATACA
>JAUVIY010000131.1 GCA_030592625.1 Spirochaeta sp.
CCCGTATCGCTCAGCACGCAAAAAGAGTTTCCGCCAGCATTCCGACAATCCGCCGTCTCCCCTCTTATCTTCAGGTGGTCAAGCATCACAAATCCGAGGGATTCGACGTCATCTCCGGAACCATCATCGCAGAGGAACTCGAACTTGAGGCCATTCAGGTTCGCAAGGATCTGGCCGTTACAGGTATTGTTGGGAAACCCCGGGTCGGTTACCCGGTTGTTGAGCTCATCTCAGCTATCGAAAAGTTTCTGAACTGGGATAAAAGCTGCCGAGCCGTCGTCATCGGCGCCGGGAATCTGGGCTCGGCCCTGATGGGTTACAAGGAACTCAAGGACCACGGACTCACACTGGTGGCTGCATTCGATATGTCGCTGGATAAGATAGGCCCGAGGGATAACGGTCCGACGGTCTATCCGATGAGTGAAATGCAGTCCCTCGTATCTAAAAAAGAAGCCAGACTGGCCATCCTGACGGTCCCGGCCCAGGTTGCTCAGGACATCTGCGATAAGCTGGTATCCGCCGGAATCCGGCAAATATGGAATTTTACCAATGTCAGGCTCAGGGTACCCGAGGACGTTCTCGTTTTAAGAGAAGACCTTTCATCCGGTTACGCCGTATTGACGGTTCTCCGGGGCATCATCTCATAGCCTGTCAGGACAATCCCCTTCAGATTCTCAGGCGCTCGTGATGGCCGCCGTACATCTTATCCCGTAATACGGCGACATCTTCATTCTCCAGATATTCCTCGAAGGTCATGCGTCTGTCGATAACACCTCCGGGAGTGAATTCGATTATACGATTGGCGATTGTGTTGATAAACTGATGGTCGTGACTGGCGAAAATAACTGCACCACTGAAATCAATCAGACCATTGTTGAGGCTGGTGATGGACTCCAGATCCAGATGGCCTGTCGGATCGTCAAGAATGAGGACATTTGCACCACTGAGCATCATTTTGGAAAGCAGGCAACGAACTTTTTCCCCTCCTGAGAGTACTTTCACCTTTTTCAGGGATTCATCCTGAGTGAACAGCATCCGTCCCAGGAATCCCCGAATATAAGCTTCTTCCTGTTCCACCGAGTATTGGCGAAGCCAGTCAGTCATATTTATGTCGCTGTTGAAGAATGCGGTGTTGTTCTTGGCGAAGTAATCGATTTTTGTCGTCACACCCCAGTTGAAACTGCCTTCATCTGCCTCATCATCTCCGGCGATGATATCCATGAATGCCGATTTCGCCAGGTTGTTAGGACCGACAAAACCGATTTTATCCCCTGCCTGCACGTTCAGATCCCATCCGCTGAAAAGCATTTCACCGTCCAGGCTTTTAGCCAGCCCTTCTACTTCCAACACAATTTTACCCAGTTCCCGCTCCGGGGTGAAACCACAGAACGGGAAACGTCTTGATGTTCGCGGCAGGCTATCAAGATCGAGTTTATCCAGCTCTTTCATACGGCTGGTAGCCTGTCTGCTCTTGGACGCATTCGCACTGAAGCGCTGGATGAAGGCTTTGAGCTCCGCGGCCCGGGTCTCGGCTTTCTTCTGCTGATCTTTCTGCTGTCGGGCCATGAGCTGACTGGCCTGCTGCCAGAAGGAATAATTTCCCACATAGATGCTGATTTTACCGTAGTCGATATCGGCGATGTGAGAACAAACCTTGTTCAGAAAGTGCCTGTCATGGCTCACGACGATGACGGTGTTGTTGAATTTAAGAAGAAACTCTTCCAGCCAGCGGATGGACTCGATATCCAGATGGTTGGTGGGTTCGTCAAGGAGAAGTATGTCCGGATTACCGAAAAGCGCCTGAGCGATAAGAACACGGACCTTGATGTCCTCTTCCACATCCGACATCAGCTTTTCGTGCATGTCATCATTGATGCCCAGACCGGCCAGGAGGGTGGCAGCCTCGCTTTCCGACTCATACCCGCCCATCTCGGCGAACTCACCCTCGAGCTCGGCTACCCTCATGCCCTCTTCATCGGTCATATCGGCTTTGGAATATATTACCTCCCGCTCATTCATCACATCATAAAGTTTCACATATCCTTTGATGACGGTATGAAGAACGGAGAATTCATCATAGGCATTCCGGTTCTGGGCCAGAACGGCCATTCGCATTCCGGCAGGAATGCGAATCTGACCGGAGTCGTATTCCTGTTCTCCCGACAGGATCTTCAGAAAGGTTGATTTTCCCGAGCCGTTGGCCCCGATTAGGCCATAACAATTTCCGGGAGTGAATTTGATATTGACGTCCTTGAAAAGCAGACGTTTTCCGAAAGAAAGGCTGATATCCGAGACACTGAGCATATGATGATTCTCCGTATGAAATTACGGTACTTGAAGTATCACAGACAAGTCCGCGGAGTCAAGGGTGGGAGACCGTCCGAAACCCTAATCCAGCGCCGCCAGGAACCCCTGCATTTCATCCTCGGCTTCCCGAACGAAACGCTGTTCGAGTTCCTCCAGTGAAAGGGCTGCGAATTCACTAAAGGTGCATGATGCGTCGGAATCTATGTCCCTCTGATAACGGACGAAGGTGGACTGATACAGTGCCAGTCGCTTAGATGGATGAATCCCGAATTTCAGTATAGCCCTGGCACCTTCCCTGAGCAGGTTGAGTTTAACTTTCAGATCCTCTTCCGAATCCACCGACCAGACCCCCAGGTAAATCGGATTGTTGTCGATATTCACATCCCCGACGAACTCACCCCTGAGCACTTTCGTCTTGTCGCCTCCCAGATATGGTACAAAATCCAAATGCTCGGCCAGTTTACGGTCCGTTGCCAGGAACAGTCTCGTAGCAGGATTGAGGGTAAAGATAATCACCTTGTCCACCGACTGTCCGTAGCTCTTGAAAAGAGCACCGCGGTAATCGTTCATATCGACACGGGACGCCAGGTTCTCATAACGTCGAAGTACACGCCGGGCTGTGGTTGAGAGCCATTTGTTGTGGGCCTGATGTTCTCCTTTCCATTCGCTCACACGGGATGCGAATTCATCATCGTCCATACCTCCGTGAAAATATGAGAGAACCACACGGTAAAGATCCCTGATATTATGATGACGACTGAACTGTTCGAGAAGTTCAAAAATAAAAATCTCCTTTTTCCGGACCCGCCATATGGCCGTGATAACTTCCGTTCGTTCCGACTCACTGCTGCTGACTTCAATCTCTTCCTGAAGCACCTCGAGCTCGTGAAATCGCCTCTGTAGGGAGGAGAACCGTTTGGTGAGTCCGATAGCCGAACGCTCAAAATGGATTATCCACTCTGTCCCTTCACCCAGGACGCTGTGGATGTCCAGCATCTCGGGACCGAAGGTGCTCCAGACCTGAGCCGTTCCAAAGCCTTCACCCTTCCCGTCGGCCTTGGTGGATCGACCGATGAAGGCCGGTTTACCCTCTTCATCCCGTTCAAGAAGTTCAGCAGGGATACCGGTACCGTTATCGGCGATGTGGAGAGTGACATTCCGTTCCCCTTCGTTCCTGAGGGAAATTGATAGACGTCCCGGACGATCACATTCGGACATGGCATCGATGGCATTTGACGCCAGATTCACCAGGGCCCGTCCGATGTTAAGCCAGTGGCCGAGGACCATCGGATTGGTTGCCGACAGGTTGATAACCAGCTCGACATGCTCCCGGCTGGCTTCCACATATGAGACAAGACGTTCGAGGACAAGATCCTGAAGATTCACTTCATGGGCCATGGCCGTGGAATCCCGGTACATGTTCAGCATATTCATCAAGGTTGTTGTTTCCCGGTTGATATCCTCAATAATGCGCCCGGCATTCTCCGGGGCCAGGGCGTTTACCATTGCGGTCAGAGAGCTTAAGGTCTTGCGGGCATCGTGACGGGTCCGGCCGATTTCATCGGCTGCCGGGGCTATCAGATTGTCCCTTCCCACCTTTGCAAGCACCGCTTCGCGGAGGGCATTGAGCCGATGGTACACCATGTTCCGGTATACAATGCTGTCCCCGGGCACGAAGCCCTTGTTACAGAAGAATTCCACCGTATCGTACTGTTTTTCCCAGACATACAGGTAGATATGAGCCTTTTCGGGTATTCGAGCGGCCAGATGTTCGATAAAGGCGGTACCGATGCCCCGACCGCGGCCGTAGGGGCTGGTAACCAGTTTGTAAATAAGGAATTCCGTCCCGTCGGCAGAGACATAGGTGAGCAGATAGCCGAGAATCTCCCCTTCTTCAGTCCAGATATAGCTGTGTTCAGTATCCTTCTGAGCCGAGGAATCACTTATATAGGGAGAGGGAATGATAAATGTATCGATATTCAGGAGAGGATTGATCCGAATTCTCTCTTCAATCTCAGGTGTCAGGGGCTGTATCGCATCGGTTTGCATGACCCAACTGTATACTCTGGAGAGTGTCTTCGAGAACCTCTCTGCCGGGAATGAATCTCAGTCAACCTCGAATCGGCGGAAAACGGCGTCGTTCAACCGCACTCTCCGGGAAACAGGAACCGCCACGTGGTCTCCTCTGTTTGCATTCTCCACCGCCTCATGATCCACTTGTATCGATTCAACACTCACCGTCAGATTCCCTGTAGTGGGCCCCTGGATGAGCAGCTCGTCGCCTATACCGAAGGGGGCGCCCTGCACCTTGATTTCGGCTACCCCCACCTTCCGGAAGTAGTTCACCACAATCCCCACGGTTTCCTTACGCTTCTTCGCCCGGCTGTTCGAACTCTTCGCCCAGTCCCCCACCGGTCGGCCCATATAGAAGCCGGCCGAAAAGTCTCTGTTGAATACACCTCTCAGATTTTCAGTGAGTTCGGATTTTAATTTTTCGAACTCACTCAAAGCGGCCGTCCCGGTACCGCCGGCGATCCTGTCAAAATAGAAATCCACGGCCTTTCGGTATGAACCAACCACGGTAGAAACATACTCCGGACTCCTCATCCGCCCTTCAATCTTCAGGGAGGCAATCCCGGATTGCAGAATCTTTTCCAGAAACGGCATAGTGCAGATGTCTCTGGGGCTCATGACATAGTCACGGCCCAACTCGAACTCATACTCTCCTTCCACATCGCTGATTCGGTATTCCCGGCGGCAAGGCTGCAGACAGGCCCCCCGATTAGCTGATTCCCCACTCGCCGATTCAGACATAAAGCATCTTCCACTCACCGAAACGCACATTGCACCGTGAATGAATACTTCAAGTTCAATCGAATCAGCCTCATCTCCCAATTCCCTCTGAAGATTCAGACGTATTTCCCGCAGATGATCCAGAGTACACTCTCGAGCCAGTACAAAACGGCGGATTCCGTCGTTCCGATAATATTGCAGGATGGCCCGGGAATTACTCACCGAAGCCTGGGTGGAGAGATGAATCCCAAGCCCCCTGTCCGAGGCAGCCTTTATTACTGCCTGATCCCAGCAGATAACGGCATCCACACCGGCCTTTACAGCGCTATCGAGGATGGATTCCAGAAGATTGAACTCTGTCTCGTACACTATGATATTGATAGCCAGATAGGCATGGGCACCGTACTCACGGCAGAGGGAAACCACCCCGGGTATATCATCGGAACTGAAATTTCGCGCCCGCTGACGCATGTTGAATTCACCGGCTCCAAAATATACGGCATCTGCACCGGCATCCAGCGCGGCTCTCAGGGACACCTCTTCCCCGGCAGGAGCTAGAAGTTCAGGACGAATCGGAATGGTTGTATCGGGATGAGGCATGGTGGAGACATCATGGCATGAAAACCGGGAATCACGATACTCATCGAACAGAATCAACCGTTTGGTTTCCTCTTCACCCTGCTGATGATCCCATCCGAGGTAGACCGTCTTCTAATGGATTCGCCATACCGAAGCATCATCGACTATCTGTCAAAAGATTGAGTTCATTGAGCCGGCATCGCACCGATCAGAGCAGAAATCCACCTCGAAAGGTCCACCGACGCCCGCCGTGCCGTTTCCAGAACCCGTTCGTGAGAATGCTTCACCATCTGTATGCCGGTTGCCATGTTGGTGATACAGGCAACGGCGAAGCATTCAATCCCGGTATAATTCGCGGCAATGGTTTCGGGAACGGTGGACATACCCACAGCATCAGCCCCCATGAGGCCGATGGATCTGATTTCGGCGGCTGTTTCATAATACGGCCCCTGGAATCCGGCATAGATCCCTTTTGTATAAGACACGCCAAGCCTGTCGGCGACTTCTTCAGCCAGATCAATCAGCTTTCTGTGGTAGGGCTCGGTCATATCGGGAAAGCGGGGGCCAATCCTGTCGTCATTCACACCAATCAGTGGATTGTCCGACACCAGATTGATAAAATCACTGAGTATCATCAGTGTGCCCGGCGAAAAATCGGTGTTGATCCCTCCACAGGCATTGGTGATTAAAAGACTCTTCACACCGAGGAATTTCATCAGGAACACCGGAAAGCCGATCTGCCTCATGGTATATCCCTCGTAGAAATGGGGACGTCCCTCCATCATCATCACCCTCTTGTCGTGCAGAGTGCCGAAAACAAGACGACCGGCATGCCCGGAAACGGTTGAAACCGGGAAATGAGGAATTTCTTCATAAGGAATCGCAATAGGATTAACGAGTTCTTCAGTCAAGGCTCCAAGTCCCGATCCGAGAATGACGGCAATTTCAGGTTCTACCGGCATCCGGGAACGAACGGAAACCGCGGCTTCACTGAGTTTATCGTACAACTTATCCATGATTACTCCTCCAGAGAACTTCGTGACAGGCGGGATCGGCGGTGATATTCAGCATCGAGTCTCCTTCGGATACCCAGGCAATGCTGCGTAACCCGGCCGGACCAGTTCAGGTATTCCAATCGACGCTCGAGGGTCCAGAGATCAGGCAAAGCCGCAACATTTCCGGCATGATCGGCCAGCTTCAACAGTTTCACGTCCGGGGTAGCAACGGACACCCGGATCTCCCGTTGTCTTTTTTTCTCGTGTTTCGGAAGACCTTTATCATCGGTAACATCTGCAACAATCCGGGTGATTGCGGCACCGAAGTCCCGCTCCAGTTCCCCAAGCGTTGTATCGGTATCTTCAACCACATCATGTAAGGCTGCTGCACAGAGCAGTATAGGATCCCTCACTCCGGCGAATTCGGACAGAAGCCATATAACTTCGATGAGATGGTTGACATAAGGCTCCGCCCGGGACCCCTTTCGCCGCTGGTCCGAATGCCTTTCGGCGGCGAACTTCAAAGCCCGGTAGACTTCGGTATCATTCACCTTCGCGA
>JAUVIY010000282.1 GCA_030592625.1 Spirochaeta sp.
ATAGCAGTAACGACACACAAACTCTCTTTATTGTAACACATCAGAAAGGGGAGCCCATCCGCAACCCGCTTCTCGTCTTGTGACCTGGACAAAAATTGTAACACATCAGAAAGGGGAGCCCATCCGCAACTGAACAAGAGAATGGGCGACCTGAACCGAATTGTAACACATCAGAAAGGGGAGCCCATCCGCAACCGCCTTGAGCTTATCAATGAGATTATAATTATTGTAACACATCAGAAAGGGGAGCCCATCCGCAACAGTAACTCGGGTTGGCAGCGAAGTATTGAATTGTAACACATCAGAAAGGGGAGCCCATCCGCAACACCTGGCAAAACTTCTTCTACCATGATTGGATTGTAACACATCAGAAAGGGGAGCCCATCCGCAACTTGTTCTTGCAGTACCATATCCTCGTAATAATCCAGTTTTTAATGGTACTTTTTTTTATCTCCCAATAATCATATGGAATAATTCCGTGCTTGTGGTTAACTGTTGCATGTACTGTGGATTATCCAGCTTACAAATATTTTATTTGCTTGGCACACTCATTCTTCTCGATAAAAAACTGTATGGAACCTCAGAGTACGACTCTAAAAGACATGAGACTGTTAGTGGGATTGAAGCTGGTAATGAAGCCTGGTAGACATGACTCATTGGATGGCTAGATATCAGTTTAATCTGCTGAATAAAAACATCTCTGATTTCGACAGACATTAGTTGAATATTATCAATATGTAAAAACATGGAAGATAAACATCTTTTTTCACAAATATTGTTGACGTTATTAACTTCATGTTTTAACTTACAGATGAAAATAGCTTATTATTATTTATTTTTGACCATCAAGGAGCGAATAATGGCCAGACCAAGAAAGACCCTCAGGTATGCTGAAGTTTTAAGCCCTCTCAGCATTGAAGACTTAAAACAACTGAAAAATGAAATCACCGCCGAGATCCGCATCAAGGAACGGGAAATCATCAAGACAAAGACCGAAGAAGGCGCCCGGAAAATCAGGGATAAAATCCGCATCGGCAGTAAAGTCACTTTCAATCAGCGCGGCGCCGGCGGTGGATCGGTTAAAGCCGACGTCATCGGTATCTTCGCCGATAAAGTACAGGTGGAAGTCGACGGACGGAAACGTTCGGTTGCATTGATTCGCGTCGAGAGCGTCGATTAATATAATTTACCATATTGAAACATCGGACCGGCTCGAAAGAACCGGTCTTTTTAGTTTATAATCATCCGTATGAGTATACGAACAATACAATTGGGCCTTACGGGCCTTGAAATCACAGTACTTGGATTCGGCGCCTGGGCCATCGGCGGTCAATGGGATTACGGTTGGGGAAAACAGGACGATGACGATTCCATCGCCACCATGCGTTCAGCCCTCGAAAAGGGCATTAACTGGATCGATACCGCCCCGGCTTACGGACTGGGACATTCTGAAGAGGTAATCGGGCATATGCTCAAAGACCTGCCTGCTTCGGAAAAACCGTTGATTTTCACCAAATGCGGCCTGCCATGGAAAGATGGAGCCTGGGCTACATATAACGATTTATCCCCTGCTTCGATTCGCAGAGAAGTCGAGATGAGCCTGCGCCGCCTCGGTGTAGATACCATCGACCTGTATCAGATCCATTGGCCTGTTTCCGATAAAGATATTGAAGCCGCATGGCAAACCATGGCGGAACTGAAAGAAGCTGGAAAAGTTCGGCATATCGGTGTCTCCAATTTTTCGGCTTCTCAGCTGGATCTTGCGGCATCTATTGCCCCGGTGGAGACACTTCAGCCGAATTATTCATTGATTGCCAGAGATATTGAAATGGATATTCTGCCCTGGTGTGCAATGCACAATACGGGTGTTATCTGCTACTCACCCATGGGCTCGGGAATGCTCAGCGGAAAAATGACCCGGAAACGGATCGCCGCTATGCCCGATGATGACTGGCGTAAAGCCAAAAGCAACATGTTGAAAGAACCTCAGCTCTCCCGCAACCTCGCCCTGGTTGATGTACTCAATGAAATTGCCAATCAATACGACCGAAGTGCCGGTGAAATCGCCATCGCCTGGGTGCTCTTGAATTCTGAGGTTACCGCGGCCATCACCGGTATGCGCCATCCCGGACAAACGGTCATCACAGCTGTAGCAGATGTGGTTCTTGATAAAAAAGACCTGGATAAAATCAATCGGTTTTTCGAGGAAAATGATAGGTCTTGATAATGATCTCTACTCCAGTCGGCGCAGGCGATCCCTGAGGCGTGCGGCTCTTTCATAATCCTCGTTGCCTACCGCCTTGGAGAGCTCTTCAGTAAGACGTTCCTTGAAGCCTTTCGGCCCCTGTTGATTGGAATCAGCATCCCGGATCTGGGAGAGTACCCCGGACAGATGTTGAAGTGAACGGATCTTTTCGAATTCGAAAACTGGGGTGGACACAGGGGGCCATTCTTCGATGTCCGTCTTCCCCTTTTCCAATTCCTCAATAGCCCTGGCCGTTTCATCATCCGCCAGATATATCATGGCCTTTGAAATAGCGTTCATTCTCCGGATATAGGGTCGGTACTGCAGCAATTCCTTCTGGTTCTCGCTTTCATAGTGCTGTTCCAGAAGCCTGCTGATTTTCAGATTGTGCTCCGTATCCCGAGCCACACGATCGTATTGTCCCACCTGGAACAGGGCCAGATACCGGTAATAGTATAGAACTCCTTCGTCCCGAAGCTTCAAAAAATCCCCATCCTCCAGAATCATGGATCCGCCGGATTTTTCCGCGCTCTTCTCTTTCTTAAGATATAGATCGAGAAAGTTATCTTCACCGTCAGGTTTCAGGCCGTCAGGACGACCTTCCAGATTGTACTGTTCAATTCCCAGGGGTTGACGGATCTGCATGATATCCCGGCCGTCCTCGCCCTGGAGAAAACGGACGTTGTCATCCTCATCATATTGCCAGCCATTCAGTATGTTCGTCAGATCCTGCGATCTGTTCATCATGAACCCTCATTGGGAATTCTAACGCTTTTCCCCGGGACTTTCCCGGTTATGCCTGAAGAACGCTGATGGCCGATGCAACCTTACCTGTTATTTCATTGAAAGCTGCGGAGACTTCACTGTTCTCATCCTCCAGAAGCAAAGGTTTCCCGGACTCGCCGGCTTTGGATATCGCCGCATCCAGAGGCAGGCGCCCCAGGAAGGGCACGTTCAACTCACCGGCAACGGCCTCTCCTGCTCCGGAACCGAAAACCGGCCCGGACATGTTCTCCACGACTCCCAGAATGGGAACTTCCAGTTTTCTGAAAGCGTCAATCCCCCGGCGGGTATCGCTTACCGATACGGTCTGGGGCGTCGTTACTACGACGGCACCGGTGAGAGGCATCTGCTGAGCCAGACTCATCTGGGCATCTCCGGTTCCGGGAGGCAGGTCCACTACCAGATAGTCCAGTTCACTCCAGGCGACATCAGTTATCAGTTGTTTGATAGAACTGTGAATCATGGGACCACGCCACACCAGGGCCTGATCGGCAGGTATGAGAAATCCCATGCTCATCATTTCGATACCGTACTTCTTCACCGGCACCAGTTTTTCCCCGTCCTGTACCGGAGGCTCGGTAACTCCCATAAGGGAGGGAATGTTCGGACCGTAGATGTCCGCATCCAGGAGCCCCACCGACGCCCCGGAAGCCGCCAGGGAAACGGCCAGGTTTACGGCGACTGTAGACTTGCCCACACCGCCTTTCCCGGCGCCGACGGCAATGACGTTTTTGAAGGGAACATCTTTCGAGGTCAGTTTCTTATCCCCCCGGACCCGGGCACCGAACTTCAGATTGATTTTCCCGATCTCGGGAATATCACGCCTGAGGGCCGTCTCGCAATCTCCTTTAATCGTGTCTTTCAAGGGACATGCCGGTGTTGTGAGCACAACCGTAAAGGAGATATCGTTTCCGGAAATCTCCAGATTCTCGATGA
>JAUVIY010000342.1 GCA_030592625.1 Spirochaeta sp.
AGGAATTAAAGGCCGTATGGAGCCAATTTCCGGAGATATGAGTTTTCATGTCATGATAGACTACGCCCACTCTCCGGGAAGCTTCCGCAGGATACTCCCCTTTCTGAAAAACCTGGCTGAAGGGCGCTTCATCGTTGTGTTCGGATCTGCCGGCGAAAGGGACCTGGAGAAACGCCCCGAGCAGGGAGCTCTGGCTGCCGAATATGCCGACCTGGTATACCTCACCGATGAGGATCCAAGAGGAGAGGATCCCATGGCCATCCTGGAGGACATCGCCGTCGGCGCCGTACAGCTCAGTCGTGGAGAAAATCTTTTTCTCATTCCCGACAGACGTGAGGCCTTAAAAGAAGCCTTCAAGAAGGCCAGGGCTGGAGATCTGGTGGTCGCTCTGGGCAAAGGACATGAGGGTTCAATCATTTACAATGACGGCCCGGTGGATTGGGATGAGGCCGACGCATGCCGGGAAGCACTCAAGGCACTCGGATATGAGGCCGGATAGCCTGGCGTTCGGAAATAAGCCGATTCGCGCCAGAGGTCAAGGACTATCAGCTCAGGATGTATTGGGCCAGAAAACCCATGGCGATACCACAGCCGGATCCGACGAACACCTGGGGATAGGTATGACCCAGCAATGTCTTGAGAGCCCTGGGGCGCTTTTCCTCTTCAAAAAGGTGGGAGAATTCCTCCAGCAGCTCATTCAGGATTTCAGCATGACGGCCTGCGGCCCGGCGGACACCGGTGGCGTCGTAGATAACGATGATGCCGAGTACCAGTGAGATGGCAAACGGGGCGCTCTCCACACCGAAAGTCAGACCGCTTGAGGTACACAGGGCGGATACCGTTGCAGAATGTGACGAAGGCATACCTCCGGTCTCCATCATGCGCTCAGGTGCCCAGCGACGCTCGGTCAGCAGAATAAGGATAACCTTGGTAATCTGGGCTACTGCCATAGCCAGCAATGCGGAAAGAACAAGAGGGTTGCTGAACAGTTTCAAAATTGGACTCCTCCGGTGCTTGGCCCGGACAGGGCGGGGATTGTAGGCTATGGACGTGAGGATATCCGCAAAACGTCCGTTATCAGCCTTTTTGGTCTTTCTCCTTATGTCCGGAACATCGTTTGCCGGTGAACCGGATACCATCATATCCGAATGGAACGCAGCAATCCAGTTGATTCATACAAGTACATTCGACGATTGGCCCGGAGTCTCGGGAATCGCTCCGATTGATGTGTCGGCGGCGGCAGGCAGAGTCTGGTTGGTATGGCCGGAGTCCCTGATCAACCTGGACGGTAACGGCATGGCCGATGAGCAGACACTCCTTACTATGTTTGCTTCCCGAACGGCGCGTTGGGCCGGGGGAGAATGGACTCCGGAGAATGGTGCCGTCTGTTCCGATGGGTATTGGAGGGGTTTTGTTGACCTCCCAAGGGCACTCGTCCAACTGAATCCGTTATCAGGTGAAGTATTGATGGCGGATTGGGAAGGGGATTTACCCGACTCGATTCATCCGGCTGCAGACGGAAATCTGTTGATTTTCACCGGTGGTGAGGCGCATCTTGCAGGTTTTGAAGGCGAAGAGTACGGCAAGGCATTGAACAAGCGGCTCAGTGCCGAAATCCCTCCGGTTTCCATGCTTGCCGTTTCTTCAGAGCTTCCCCTGGCTGCCTGGAGAGATACCGTCAGTGACGGCATACACATGGCGGAGCTCTCCGGGGAGCATTGGATTATTCCCCCGGACCCGGGAATCCTGCCGTCTCATGCTCCATGGAGCATGGATTGGGCCGGAGGGATGCTGATACTGGCCTACCCCGGACAACTGTATGCTCTGGACCTTTTCAGCAAAGGGATACACCGAATTTTCAGACTGGAAGATGAACGGCTTCCGAACCGCTGGTACAGACTTCGAGGCGGAACCGACAGGCTGGTGATACAGTCGCCCGAACCCGGTATCATCGCGATCGTCACACCGGGTGCGGCCGAAAGGGACATCAAACGTAACATCGGGAACCACGACTTCGCCGGATTGCTGAGAGAGTATGCACTGAGTGCCGGGGACAGGCTGGAAGACTTACAGCTTCTGAGGGAAGCCGAACGCTACTACGGATGGATACTGCCCCATGTCCGGGACTTGCGGTCCCGTTATCCTCTTGAAGAACAATGGCCGAACCTTGAATCGGAGATTACCGGACGCCGTGCCGCCTTGAGAGACAGACTCAATTGACGCAGCCTGCCTGATTTTCGCCGCACAATCGCCATTACTCCATCGCTTGTCCGCTGCCTCGGAGGCATGGCATGATAAGTTCATGGCCAATGTCGCAATACTATACGGCGGCCGATCGGGAGAACATGAAGTCTCCTGCGCATCAGCCGCGGCGGTACTCAAAAATCTCAGTCCTGTTCACGAAGTCATACTTATCGGTATCGACCGGGAAGGTTTCTGGTACCTCCAGAACCTCCCTGTACCGGTTCCCGATGTCCTGAAGATCAGTGTCGAATCAAGTCGACGGATTTCCGTCCTACCTGCCGGTGGACTCACCTGTCCCGACGGGGAAAATCTGGATATTGATGCCGTCATTCCCGTCCTCCACGGCAGCTATGGAGAAGACGGTACGATACAGGGCCTGTTGGAAATTGCCCGGCTCCCGTACGCCGGTTCCGGCGTGCTGGGCAGTGCCGTGAGTATGGACAAGGACCTGACCAAGCGCATCTGGCATCAGGCCGGACTGCCGGTGGTTCCATGGCGAACATTGATCGCCGGTTCGGACCCCACCGACTCCCCTTCCCTTTCGGAACGTCTTTTCGGCGAACTCGGCACACCCCTGTTCGTCAAACCCGCCAATTCCGGTTCATCGGTGGGTGTCAGCCGGGTCGATAATGCCGGGGGACTGAATGACGCCCTGAAAACGGCCTGGCTTCACGACAGGAAAGTCCTGGTTGAAAAGGCGATTATCGGCCGGGAAATTGAATGTTCGGTGATGGGTTATTCAACACCGGAAGCCTATCCTCCAGGGGAAGTCATTCCAGCCGGTGGGCACAATTTCTACGATTATGATGCCAAGTACACCGATCCCGACGGTGCCCTGCTGAAAGTGCCGGCGGATCTTCCGGAATCAACTGTCAAAGACATCCAATCCCTCGCCGCCGAGGCATACCGGGCCGTGGAAGCCAGGGGATTGGCCCGGGTGGATTTCCTGCTGGAAAAGGATCGTGGTGATATTTTTATCAACGAAATCAACACCATACCCGG
>JAUVIY010000189.1 GCA_030592625.1 Spirochaeta sp.
CCGGAGAACGCGGCCCGGGTAATGCTCAGATTGTAGAAATCGATGGAATTCATCACCCGAAGGCCCGTTTGGGGATTGTTCTGACTCATAATCACCACTTCCACCAGATGTTCTTATAATTTTTCATTGAGCTTGAGGAAGGCCTCAATCAGGCGGAACGCGGTTCCGGGTTCCAGGATACGGGCTTCATTATCCTTCTGGAAGTCTGCGTAGGCTTCTAAACCATCTTCCTCGAAGATACGGTTTTCCTTCTCCAGATCGAAGAGGGCTCGTGATGAGATACCTATAACAAGGGTGTCGGTCAGGTCAGGAGGCATTTATAATCCCCTTACCTTCAATATAACGGCTCATTTCACCTATCAGCCGGCGTTTTTTTATCCTGACCTCCTCTACGGCCGGCCATCCGACTGTTATCAGCAATCGGGGGCGTCGGGATAGTGGGAGTTTCAAGGCCCGTCTCACCTCTCCGGCAACGAACAGACCCAGGATGCAGGTGCCCAGTCCTTCGGCGGCGGCCTGCAGGCAGAAGTTCTCGACAGCCATTCCCAGATCCATCAGGGGGAAGTTCCTGCCAAGGAGATAGCCGCCCCATCGGGTGGGTCTGTGTCCCGGCGTTTCAATTACTGCCACCATCACCGGTGCTTCTGCGGCGAAGGGATTCTCCTTGAGAAGTCCGAAGCGGGCGGCTTTCACCAACTTCTTTCTGACGGTCTGGTCGGCAGCAACGACGAACTCCCAGGGTTGGCCGTTATTTGCCGATGGAGCCAGACGGGCCGCTTCCAGACAGCGGTCCATCCTTTTCCGGGGGATCGGGTCGGGTCGGTATTCCCTGACGCTCTGTCTCAGGAGGACAAGTTTCGGGAAAGACGAAAGAGTATCATTCATGAGCTTATTCTATGTGCCCGGGAGACTTGTTGAAAGGGGTGTGAAATCCGCTGTGATATATGGAAAAAAAGTCAAAAAAATTTGCGTTTTCCGGTCGGCGGGGTTACACTGTCAGTAGATAGATTGATTCTGTTGAAGGGAGGTTCATCATGAAGGGACCACCTAAAGACTAATGCCGGTAAGTACCGGCACCGTAAGCGGATACGTCCGACATGAGGAGACGCCTATCGACGAATACCTACTAACATATCGGACATTCTTACACGGCTTTTAAAAGCTGTAAATACATGAGCCTTGCGGAGTGATTTCCGCAGGTTATAGACCGGCTTCAAGCCGGTCTATTTTTCCTTTTTTTATACGTCAGAAAAACAAAAAAATCCACATGCAAACGTACACGGCCGGTAGTCTATGTCAGAAATTGGTAGACCGACATCAGGACGGCCAGCAGCACCATGCCGGTTGTCGAGTAAGTGAACATCTGCTTGAAGCGCTGATTCATATCGGTACGTAATTCGTCAAATCGTCTGTCGACCTGTTGGACTCTCAAATTTGTATTGGCCGTCATTTCTTCGAAACGTTTATCGACCTGTGCAAATCGGGCATTGTTGTTTACCGTCATCTCTTCGAATCGTTTATCAACCTGCTCAAATTGAGAGTTGAAATTTGCGTTCATTTCTTTAAATCGAGAATTAAAGCTTGAGGTAATTTCTTCAAAACGTTTATCGGCTTGCTCGAACTTCTTCTCCATCAGGCCGAAGCCCTGTTTCATCAGCTCATAGTTCTTGTTCAGGGATTCTTCGACCCGGACTATACGTTCCCGCAAGCCCATCTCTCGCTCGCCCATCCACTCATGTATATGGAGTTGGACATATTCGCCTATGGCCTTCATCTGTTCGTCGTTTATCTGAATAACCGGTTCTCCCATGGTTCTCCTCCTGCCGTACTTCCCATGACGACGTGAAGGATCTTTCCACTTCAAATACTACCGGATTAATCACCGGGAAACCAGTCGAAGAACTCAGCCCTCGGCAAACTCAAGCATCGCCAACAGATTTTCCTCCGGGCAGTCCCGGGGTATCTCGCAGCCGGCTCCGACGATGAACTTCGGAGCGCACTCGTCCCGGCATTCTTTCAGCCGGGCTTTGATGGCATCGGGATGGCTGTCCCGCACTTCCCGGACCGGGTCCAGGTTTCCTGCCAGTACCGCTCCATCGGATCCGAGTGCGGCCCGGATGGCCCTCAGGGAGTTCCCGGAATCGATATCGATCATGTCGGCAC
The DNA here is from genome assembly GCA_030592625.1 of Spirochaeta sp. Taxonomy (GTDB): domain Bacteria; phylum Spirochaetota; class Spirochaetia; order DSM-2461; family DSM-2461; genus UBA2779. Next base: position 2,164 of record JAUVIY010000189.1, read on the forward strand.
CCAGGTTTTTCCAGAAAACGGCCAGACCTTCGGTGACACCACAAATGTGGAGGCGAACCAAGGCTCCGGCGGCCTGTATGGCTTCGATGTAGCGTTTGGTTCTCGGGAATGAGTACATCGCGTAGAGATCCGGGCCGATGAGGGATGAAGCCGCATCCCCGATGCCGATAATTTCCGCACCGGCATCGATCTGGGCCAGTGCGAATTCGATGGCCTGAACGGTAATGAAGTCCATCAGATCCTCGATAAAAACGGTGTCGTCGAAGAAGTCCGTCATCAGGTGGTTGATGCCCCGGAGATCCGCAGCTTCGGCGCAGGGCCCTTCCACCCAGCCTTCAACCAGGAGGTCATTTCCCGCCTTTCCGGCGAGGAGCCTTACCGCCTCGATGCGGTTGGACATACGCCGGCCGTCTTCCGGGCGGACGGATTTCAGCTTGACCAGAGCGGTTTTGTCGGCCAGCAGGGCGTTAGTCTCATCCACATAGGGAGGACTGTCCTCCGGGAAGCCGATTTCGGCCCCCAGGTCGTGGGCCTCGACTCCAGGATCGGAAATGATCGAGACCTGGGCCGCACCGAATTTTTCGGCGACTTTGAGCTGACCCCGGGTCATGAGCGGGGCTTCGGTGGCGTACCGGCCGTAGGGAACGCCGATCTGATCGGCGGCGAACATCATGGTGATGGGCATGAAGGGGAGCTTATCGATGGTTTGATTTTTCATGGCGGCGATGGCGCGTTCTTTCCTGGTCATATGACTATTATATTGCTGACCTCCTCTCTCCGCATCGGCGATATTACCTTCTTTTAAAGCTGAATTATTCGAATTGGCGACGGTGAGCGGAAACGGCGTTCCGGAGTCGTGCGGTCAATGCTGACGGAATACCCGGTTCCGGCAGGCGCCGGGATTGGGATTTTTGTGGTGGTTGCTGTAGAGTATTCCCACAGGCCTTACTTCGTACAGTTGAACTCGTGAACAGCGTCGATCATGGCCACGACATTTTTTACTGGTGTTTTGGCCTGGACGTTGTGAATGGCATTGAAGATAAAGCCACCGTTCTTTCCGAAAATCTCACATTTTTGCAGGGCTTCTTCCCGAACTTCTTCAGGGGTTCCGAAGGGAAGGATTTTCTGGGTTTCCATCCCGCCGCCCCAGAAGGTGATACTCCTGCCGAATTCCTTCTTGAGCCAGACGGGGTCCATGCCCCTGGCCGAGGTTTGCACCGGGTTTATAATATCGAAGCCCGATTCAATGAACATGGGAATAAACGCAGGTATGGAGCCGCAGCTGTGCTTGAAAGTCTTCCAGCCGGTGTTTGTATGAATCCAGTCATTCAGTTTTTTATAGTGAGCATGATAAAGGTTCTTATAGGTATCCGGTGAGCAGAAAGTGGAGTCCTGTGTGCCGAAGTCAGTACCGCAGATGAAAATGGCGCCGATCCTGTCGCCGCAGGCATCGTGGAGTTTCTTGAGATTGGGAATGGCAATTTCGATCTGTCTTTCGAAAATCTTTCCGACGAAGTCCGGCCGAAGGGCGGTGGAGATGTACCACTCAGTAACATCCCGGATACCCTTTGGGTGCTTCATAAAGGGGGCCGGAACCCGAGCGATGTCCCCCAGGCTGGTACCTCCGATGTTGGTGATGATGAAACGGTTTCGGGCATGTTCATCATCCACTTCAGCCTTTACCGCGGCGATGACGGAATCCTCTACAGGCTTGAACTCCTCAAGGTTGTCCTCCACTATGAGATCGGCGTCGTCAGCGGGGAGCGGCGGCTGACGCACGATGGCATCGAAGAAATACCCGGAAGCAGGCATGCGGCCGCTGGCCGGGGCTTCGAGGTCGCCTTCGGGATAGATATAGGTATCGCCTTCGGAGGAGGTGGTGACGTTGAACTTCCCGGGCATCAGGACGTCCTGTCCCCAGGGAGTACGCCATTCCTTCCAGTCCTTATCCTCGAAACCGAAGAAGGTGTTGGGGCCATTAGCCGGCGACACATCCACGCCCAGGATTTCCTGGAGATCATCCTCGATGAGTCCCAGACATTGGAAAGGTTCGTGGACCTTTACCGGATTTTCGCCCAGGCCGTAGTGCTTCCTCAATTCGGCAACGACGCTGACGTGCATTCCCGTGACAGCGGTGCCGTCGAAATCCATGGGGATGCGGTCGGGCTGGGTATGATTCAGGGCTGCTTCAACCCGTTCTCGGCTTGTCATGATTATCTCCCGGGACTTCACGCGCTTTCAGAATGGGCTGCTGCTGCCGTTATGTTTTCTTCGGTTATCTTGTCTTCGGTTATTACTATAGCATGGTCGGATATCGCGATAATTCCAGGCATATCTTCTGTCTCCGGCCGGTGCCGGAAATAATCCGCATACTGGAGAAGACTCGGAGCTAATCCCGATCTGGTTCTTCTCTTAAATACTCGCATTTAATATATTCCATTCATATACCGTTCATATATATTTTAAATACTATATTTAATACTCGGTCATCGGGCCGATTACAAATTTTTTGGAGGATTAAAATGAACAGGAAAGTTTCTTTTTTCGTAATTATCGTAATTATAGCCATGACTCTTGGAGTCAACGCGTGGGGCTCCGGCCCGGGTAACAGCTCCGACGAATTGTGCGATGAGTGTCAGGCCATAATCGACTCAGTCGACCCTGATGCATTGAATGAGGCTGAGATTGCCGGACTTCTTCTGATGCGGGAAGAGGAAAAGTTGGCCCGGGATGTCTATCTCTATCTGTATGATATCTGGAATCATCGTGTGTTTTCCAATATCGCCGGCAGTGAGCAGGCACATATGGACCAGGTGGCACTTCTCCTTGAGGCTTATGAAATAGCCGATCCCGTCGTGACAGATCCGGAATATGGAGTGTTTACCAGTCCCCTTCTGGCAGGTTTATATGACGATCTGACAACACAGGGTGAGGCATCATTGGCAGATGCCCTGGCTGTCGGCAAAGCCATCGAGGTTCTCGACATCGACGACCTTGAAAGCTTGATTGCCGAAACCGACGAAGAAGCAATTCTCATGGTCTATGAGAATCTGCTTAAAGGATCTCTGAATCACCTTTCGGCTTTTGAGCGTCAGCTGGATCGTTTCGGGAGTTGATGAAAAAAGCCTCGCTGCCGGAGTAGGCACTCTGATAGCGGGGCTTTTATTCCCAAGCGAAATGAGAGGAGTGAACTTGTTCATTTCCGAATGAGCGCAGGGAAAGCATGGTTTCCGTAGTACCGCGGCTCTGCCGCGGAACAGGGAGTCGCTTGAGCGACTCCGGGTCCAGGGCTCTGCC
>JAUVIY010000113.1 GCA_030592625.1 Spirochaeta sp.
CATTCACCGGATCGAATCTTTCCCGATCCTGCGGAATCCTTGCGGATTGACGTATTTGCCGAGGACTTTCCGAGGGGGAAGATGCCCGGGCTCTGTCTGAAATACCACCTGACTCCCTTCGGTTCATAATTCTTATTGATACCGTATCCACTCTCAGTTCCACAGGCTTGTCGATTGTTGCTGCAACAAGCAGTATACCGAGAACAAGGACATGAATAGCTGCAGATAAAAGAATCGGTTTAATCAAATTAATCCCCGGTTCTGACGGTCTGCAGGGAAATGGATTCAAGTCCGGAAAGACGGACTCTATCCAGGGCCGCAACGGCTCTTCCATATGGAACAGCCTCATCGCCGCGGATAATGACTTCTACGGCTCCGGTTTCCAGGGCTTTCTCCCTGATTACAGCCGTTACCGATTCCCAGGCGACTTCTTCGCCGTCGATTGCCGTCGAACCATCCTGGCGAAGCGTGAGCACGATTCCAACAGCCTGTATATCCTCCGAAGTTTTTGATTCGGGCAGGTTTACATCAAGATATTGCTCCTGCCTGAAACTGGTGTTTAACACGAAGAAGAGTGTGAGCAGGAAAATAATATCAATCAGGGGCGTAAGAAGCGGGCCTCCGCTACGCCGACGCTGTCTTCGATTTTCTCTTACGCGCATCATGTACTCCGGAAATGGACAGGCACTCTGTTACCACCTCTTCCATCTGTTCGGCATGTCTGTCAACAACCGCTTCATAAAGGTGATAGGCCAACATGGCAGGAATCGCCACTGCCAGACCTGCCGCAGTCGTTACGAGAGCCCGGGAGATACCGCCTGCAAGAACATAGGGATCGGAATTGCCGGTTTCGTTCATTCGGGAAAAAACCGTAATCATTCCTGAGACGGTCCCGAATAGACCCATCAGGGTGGCCACATTTCCGATACCGTTGAGAATCGGCAGATGGCGCTCCATTCTATCCAGATGCCGGTCGCGCAGAGTCTCCAATCGTTGTTTATAAATTCGGGGGACCGTTCCGATCCTTGTCGTCAAGGCAAATGCCAGCAGTCCAATTGCCGGGCTCGAATCATTTTCTGAAAATTGATCCAAGATGTGATCCGCGGGATACTTGCCGATTTTTACCAGAGCATTCGAGAGGACAGCCCCTGATCCCGGGCGTATTCTGTAGAAGTACAAGCCCCTTTCAATAATCACCCCTACTGCCGCTACGGACAGGAAGATGATAGGTGTGAGTATCAGCCAATTGGTACCGATCAGTTCGCTCATTATTTTCTCCAGCCAAGTGAAAACTTCAGGGATGGCATATCCCATGGTATTGCAGCGTATGCAAATGTTCCCATTTCCCAGCTTTCACTTGGAATCCAGTCAAAACCTATCCCCATTATCGGTTGTTCTCCCCTAATTCCGGGTAAATACCCGGCAAGAATCGCATCTTCCGAACCTACTTCAATGTATAGGACAGTTGAGTCTCCAGAGTATTCCAACTTGCTCTCCCAGATATCAGTGTTGCCTTGTATCGAGATATCCCAGCTTCCTGAAATCTCAAATCGACGGGAACCGATGTTATAGCTGAAACCGGTAGAACCATAGAGGCGTTTGTCTTCGACCGTTGTTATGACACCATCAGTCCCTATTGTGAAAAGACCGTAGCTGTAAGAAATCTCAAGACGATAATCAATTCTGTTGGATCCACTTCGAATAAAACCCAGTCGGTATCGGGTATTTATCGGTATTTCGGGTACAAATCCGCTCAGTTTTTCCCTTCGGAAGGCAGTATCGACATAATGAGGAATTCCGACATTCAATTTTGTATCAGCAAAGAAGCTGTAATCCGGTTTTGGATACCAGTGAATACTGAGAAACGGAGCGCCGATGATGCCCCTGTTGCCTGAGTATGCTGCATCGGCACCGGCGCTCAAGGTGAGTCTGGAACCGGGTAATCTGAGTCCCGAGGCAAGCGCAGCTCGAATCATTCCGTTCTTGTCTGCAGAAGAATACCATCCTCCACCCTCGATTTCGCTGATTATCGACCACTCTGAATTACCGAGAGGTATATTAATATCCGTTCCCCCGAAACCTGACAGGCCGGGGTCCGAGAGGCCGTAGGCATGGAGTTCAAGGGAATATGAATCAGGCCGATCAATACCTCCATTCCAGTTCAGGCGTGCCGATCCATATGGAGTAAATCCAGCATCATCCTTGACTCCAGCTCTGACATCGGCGGATAAGGCTCCTATGCGACCCCAATTGATTTCACCCGACCAGGGGCGAGGTCCCGTATCTGAAAACGGAACAAAAAACATTCCACCCAGGACGCCGAAACCGGGTATTGAAGCTTTCATCAGTGCATCGGCCCCTTCACGAATATCCACTTCCGCCCCGGCAGTCCAATGATTGAACTGCGGATGGATGAGTTCGGATTGGATTCTCATATTCCCCGGTATTGCGGTTGACTGCATGGATAATCCTGCGGGGATGCGCCCGGGCAATGTGTTCTGAGTTGCGGGAGAGAGCCCTGCAGCAAGGGGATACTGTCGCCGATATCGTGGCAGTTCCGGTATCCACTTTCCCGATATATCTGAGTAAACACCCGGTTGAGGAATATCCTGGCGTGCTCGTCTTGAGAGAACCAGATCGGGAAGTATAAAATCCTGTCCCGTAAGCGCGGTAGAGGTCAACAAAAACAGGATTGTGAGATGTCGACGTACAATGGCCATACGGGGTGGACGGAAAGCTTGCATCGGCCCTATCTTAACTGAAAACTCAACTCGGCCGGAAGGAACATTGATGAATAGTAATAGAGAATTGTGGAGGGGGCTTGTTGCCATCGAAGGTATCGATGGTGCCGGTACGACGACTCTATCCCGTAATCTGGGAGTGTCGATGAAGAAACTGGACATCTCGTTTACAAAAGGATGTGAACCCACTGACGGGCCTGTCGGCAAGGTGATCAGAAATGCGCTGTCCGGACGGAAACCTGTGTTACCGAAGACTCTTGCCCTGCTGTTTTCCGCCGACAGGAGAGAACATCTGTACAATCCCGAAGGGATCCGTAAAGTTCTTGATTCCGGTCGGATCTATGTGACGGACCGTTATTTTTTTTCATCCCTTGCATATCAGTCTCTGGATGCGGAATGGGAATGGGTGGACCATCTTAACGGCGAATACCCCCTTCCGGGGCACCTTATCTATCTCGGTTTGCCTGTCGATGACGCATTGAAACGGATTTCGAGCCGTGGTTCGAGAGAAATCTTCGAAAAGGCCGACCTGCAGCTGAAAGTCTCAGAGTCATATATGAAATCAATCGATGCGTATAGAGATTCAGGAATGAAGATACTGGAACTTGATTCCCGCAGAAAGCCCAGCGAGGTATGTGAAGACGCAATGGATTTTCTGAAGGAACTCTTCTGATCGGGACTGAACCTTCACCGTTCTCCATAGGAGGCGGGGATTTCCTGAGGGCTTCAGCACCAGTGAATATATTCCGATATTCAAAGGGATGATGCTTCTCCGACGATTAATTATTCTCTCTTTATTCCTGCTTCTCTCTACTGGAAACCTTTTTTCATGGAAGGTTCAATACGCCGAACAGTTTTACGAACTCTATCATCAACATCTGTACCGTTATCCCGAGGATGGAGCTGAGAACCTGTGGTATTTATCCATGGCTCTCCGTTCTCCTTTCGCCAATCCCCTGAATGCACTGGCCGAAATCGAAAATGAAAAAGAATGGGAGAAATACCGAAATCTTTTTTCTATGCACATGTACTTGCGAATCATTGACGAATATCTGGCAATGGCCGCCAAGTATGATAAATTCAACGCTTATTTTTTCAATTACCCATGGAAATCAGCCAACCTTGACAGCCTGAGAACAGCGGAGAAGTATTATGGTTTGGCACTGGAATCCTGGGAACTCGCGCGTTCATATGGAGAAGTCGCAAGAGAGCCCAGGTTCCGCTGGATCGATCTGGACGAAATCCGGTATTGGGAAGATGAAGCCTTCCGGATTGAAAACGGCGATCTTGATTACAGAGATATTATCAAGGCCCATCTTTCCAGACTCGAACGGGTACGTGATGAGTTCGAGTCAATGGATTACGATACTTACTGATAATCCCTTTCAGCGGATCAGCATCGCATCTCCATAGGAAAAAAACCGGTATCTTTCTTTTACAGCATCTTCATATGCTTTCAGCAAGCGTTCCCTACCGCAGAAAGCGGACACGAGCATCAGCAGACTTGAATTCGGTGTATGGAAATTCGTAAATAACTGGTCGACGACCCTGAACTCATATCCGGGATAGATAAACAAGTCCGTCGAGCCTTCGCCGGTAACGGGTTCACTACCGTTCCAGGATGATTCAAGGGTTCGGACTGCCGTTGTACCGACTGCCAGAACATTCCGCCCTTCCCGTCTTGCCGATGCGACTCTGTCTGAAGTTTCCTGTGGTACCGAATACTTTTCGATATGCATTGGATGATCTTTGATGTTTTCTGTCCTGACAGGAGCGAATGTACCCGGACCCACCTGAAGTGTAACCCAGGCGGTTTCGACACCCTTTTCCTTCAGAGCACCGATAATCTCCGGTGTGAAATGAAGACCCGCTGTCGGGGCGGCTGCCGAGCCCGTATTCCGGGCATAGACAGTCTGATAACGTTCCGCATCTTCCGGGTTGTCAGGCCGGCGCACATAGGGCGGGAGCGGTATATGACCATGGTCTTCAAACCAGGATTCAGATGGAATCTGATTCAGGCGCACCGTTCTCCTGTCACCGGCAGGTGCCCCGGTGATGGTACCCGTTATCTCACCGGGGAATAACCATATCTGTCCGATACGCTTTTTTTTTGCCTTGTCGACGATGCAGTCCCATTCACCCTCACTTGTCGGATTGAGAAAAAGAAACTCACCGCGGCCGCCGGTATCCGAATTCCTGGCGAATATTCTGGCTTTCCTTACCCTTGTGTCGTTGAAAACCATCAACGTTGCAGGGGTAATCAGGGATGGCAGATCGCTGACGCTCATATGAGATGGCCTGCCGTTTCCCTGGCGGTCCATTACCATAAGACGACTGGTCCCCCTGACTTGAGGCGGCTCCTGGGCGATCAATTCCTCCGGGAGATTAAAGGAGAAAAGGCTGGTTTGCATTTGTGTCGGGTTTCCGCCCCAGATGCCGATAGGCAAGATCGGTGACGGTACGACCGCGGGGAGTCCGCTGAAGAAATCCTTTCTGTATAAGATACGGCTCGTAGAAATCCTCCAGGGCATCGATGCCCTCGCCGATGCTTATTGCAAGGGTTTCCGCACCGACAGGTCCGCCGCCATATCGGTCGATGATGGCAGCTAGAATACGTCTGTCCTGTTCTTCAAGTCCCTCAAGATCTATACGGAGCCTCTCCAATCCATTTTCAACAACGTGTCTGGTTACAAGCCCGGATCCTTCCACCTGTGCGAAGTCACGCATTCTCCGGAGCAGCCGGTTGGCGACCCGGGGGGTACCCCGACTGCAGCGTGCCAGTAATGCGGATGCGTTGTCATCAAAGCCGATGCCCAGTATACCGGCACTGCGTTTGACGATTCGGTTCAGTTCATCATGGCCGTAATAATCGATGCGGATAGTAATACCGAAGCGGCTGAACAGGGGGCTGGATATCCTTCCGGGCTTGGTTGTTGCCCCGACGAGGGTGAACGGCGGTACCGGAATCCTGACGGTTCTGGCTGCAGGTCCCTGACCGATTATCCAGTCCAGCTCATAATCTTCCATTGCGATGTAAAGCATTTCCTCGATGACGGGTTTGAGCCTGTGAATCTCATCAATGAAGAAAACGGTTTTATCGGGTATGGTGGTCAGCAGGCCGGCCAGATCTTTGGGTTTATCCAGAGCCGGTGCACTGGTTACTTTGATTTCCGCACCCAGCTCATTGGCCATAATATTGGCCAGAGTGGTTTTACCCAGTCCCGGTGGACCGCTGATGAACACATGGTCCAGAGGCTCATTTCGTTCCCTGGCGGCGGTAATAAATATGGAAAGATTGTCTTTGAGTTCTTTCTGACCCTGAAAATCCTGAAGGTATTTGGGCCTGATACCCGTATCGGCTATATCTTCACCAGGAGATGCATCGGGTATGAGCAGCTTATCGTCCATATGGCCTCTCTCCTATGAACTCATTAATATGATGGCCCGGCGCAGAATTTCTTTTTCTCTGGCATCACCCGATAAAACGGTAAGTTCCGGATCTTCAAGTATGGCCGAAACGGCCTTTCCGGCACCCCGGGAATCGAATCCCATTGCCATGAGAGCTTCGATGACATCCCTCGCCTCTCCGACTGCACCGCCGTCGTCTGCCGTATCAATGAGTTTCCCCCGGAGCTGCAGTACAATTTTCTGGGCTGTCTTTTTTCCAAGACCCGGAATGCTTCCCAGAGTGGATAAGTCTTCTGCATCAAGGGCTGTAAGAAAGCGTTCCGGTGTGGTTCCTGAGAGTATCTTCCTGGTGAGGGAGGGACCGACACCGTTCACTGTAAGAAGAGCCAGAAACAAGGTTCTCTCCTCACCGGACGCGAAACCGTACATTTTCATCTGATCCTGGGTATGGTGCAGATGGGTAAATATCCTCGCCTCTTCGCCGATCTTCGGAAGTGACGAAAGAGTGGTTGCCGTTGTATCAACGGCCCATTCCACACCTCCGGTTTCAATACCGAGCTGCTCTGAGGTTTTAAATGTCAACGTACCGTGGATGCTGTTAACCATAGGCTCCCGTGATGAATGAAAGTTATCGCCGCCGCAAGGGCATCGGCAGCATGATCGGGTTCGGGTATTTCAGACAGACCGAGAAGGAGGCGGACCATTTCCTGTACCTGCTCCTTCCTGGCTCCGCCGGTACCCACCACCGATTGTTTGATTGTTACCGGAGAATATTCACCGACGGTCAGATCCTTTTCAGCTGCAGCTAATAATACCACACCACGGGCCTGGGCTACCGGCATTGCCGATGAAATATTTTTTGTAAAAAAAAGCGTTTCTATACCCATTCCGGAGGGTTTGTACGCTTCGATAATGGAGTTAATCTCCTTGTAAAGACTCAAGAGTCGCCTTTCCGGCGGCTCCTTCGAGCCAGTCAAAACAGTTCCATGATCGATGTGTTTGTGACGAGTACCGGTAGAATCGACAATCCCCCAGCCTGTGCGTGCGAGTCCGGGGTCTATTCCAAGTACCCTGTGAGTCACTCAGGCATCTCAAAATCGTCGGGTATCTCAAGATTGGATGCAACAGACTGAACATCGTCGTTATCTTCGAGCCTGTCGATCAGCCTTAATACCTTTGCGGTTTTCTCAGTATCCAGAGAAGTGGTGCTCTCAGGAACCAGGGCAACTTCAGCGCTCGCCTGTTCAAAACCCCCGGCCTGCAGGGCCTCCAGAATATTGGCAAATTCATGAGGGTCGGTGATCACCTCGATGATACCGCTTTCTTCGGCGACGTCTTCGGCTCCGGCCTCAATAGCGGCCTCGAAAAGTGCATCGAAATCAATCTTATCCAATTCATAAACGATAATGCCTTTGCGGTGGAACATGTAAGCGACTGCTCCGCTGGCGGCAAGCTGACCGCCGCTCTTGGATAATATCGTACGGACATCGGCCGCAGTCCTGTTCTTGTTATCGGTGAGGGCTTCGATCATCAGGCCGACCCCCCCGGAAGCATAGGCTTCATAACTGAGTTCAACGTATTCAACGCCTTCAAGATCGCCCGTTCCCTTCTTTATGGCCCTTTCAATGTTGTCCTTGGGCATGTTGGCGGCTTTTGCCTTGAGAACGA
>JAUVIY010000328.1 GCA_030592625.1 Spirochaeta sp.
CCTTCCTCGGGGCATCCGCCCTCTCACTCGCGGGAGCCGGTATCGTCAACTACGCCACCGAAGGCAAACAACGCCGATTCATCAAAAGCGCCTTCAGCCAGTATCTGAGTCCGGACGTCATCAACCGGTTGATTCAAAATCCCGACCGCCTCCGTCTCGGGGGGGAACGCCGGGAAATCACGATCTTTTTTTCCGACCTCCAGGGCTTCACCACCATTTCCGAGGGGTTGGAGCCCGAGGGCCTGACCGCCTTGCTTAACCGTTATCTCACCGCAATGGCAAAGGTGATCAAGGAAGAGGGCGGCACTATCGACAAGTACGAAGGTGACGCCATCATCGCCTTCTGGAACGCCCCGTTGGACCAGGAGGATCATGCTGTCCGGGGTATTCGGGCTTCGCTTCGCTGCCAGGAGGCACTCGCGGAAATGCGCCCCGTATTGAAGGAAATGGCAGGGGGCAAAGAAATGCTGATGCGTATCGGCATGAATACCGGTCCCGCCGTCGTGGGAAATATGGGATCGACAGACCGTTTCGACTACACCATGTTCGGCGACTCGGTAAATCTGGCCGCCCGGCTGGAAGGAGTGAACAAACAATTCGGCACCTACACAATGGTATCCAATGCCACCCTTGATGCCGCAAAAAAAGGCGGTTTCCGGGCTTTCTCCCGGGAGTTGGCCCGTGTCGAGGTGGTGGGCAAGAGCGAACCGGTGACGGTGTACGAGCCGATGATGAAGGAAGACTGGGAGAAGGGAGGTGACCTCTGGCGTTCCTTCGCCGAAGCCTTATCCCTGTTCTATACCGGTCGTTTCAGTGAGGCCAGGGCAGCCTTTGCCTCCCTGGCGGACAGGGACCCTGCATCGGCGAAATACCTGGCGAAAATCGAGGACATGGGGGGGATGGTGCCCGAGAGATGGAAAGGCATCTGGGTAATGACGAGCAAGTAGCTGGTGTTCCGACGAGCGCTCGCCGGATTCAACCTGTAACCGACTCGCATCCGCCTTTCACCCGGCTCATGCCCAGGGCGTTGATGATGAACTTCGGGAGAGCCTTACCCTGCGGGCGCCTGGCGAGGTCAAGATACCAGCCCCATTTTTTCATGACCGGCAGTTTCCTGGTTTCAACGAACTCGATAAGGGTGCCGTCGGGGTCTTCCACGTAGGTGAATCGTCCGGCAGCCTCACCCATGTCGAAGGGTGTGCCGGAATCGACGGTGAAGGGGAATCCGCAGGAGCTGAGTTTCTCACCCAGCTCATCCATGCCCTGGATGTCAAAGCAGAGGTGAATGAATCCGGCGTCGCCCCAGAACCGGTCCTTGAATATCTTCTCAGGCTTGCGGTCCAGGGCCTGCACCAGCTCGATACTGCTGGAACCGAACATGGGTGCGAATGGACCTGCAGGCTTCTCACTCCGGGACAACAGAACCCTGCGGAAACGTCCGCCGCCGCCGTTCAGGGAGCTCCAGTCGGCAAAACTGCCTACTTCGTCAAACTCAACCGTGTCGAATCCAAGTGCGTCCCTGTAAAGGGAAAGGGCTTTGTCGATATCGCTCACACCGATGAGAGCGCCTGCCGGTCCGCCGGTGGGATGTCCTTTGGACTTGAACCATTCTTCCGAACGTACCATCTGGAAGAGATTGTCCCAGGGATCGCGGATGAAAAATGTCGGCTCACCGTCGGGACCGACTGCCGGGTCGCCCAGAGCGGCGGCGCCTGAATCAACGAGGAAACGATGAGCCACTACCGGATCGTCTGCTTTGATGCGGGCGGCGAAGATACCGGTGTCCCCGAGGATGGGAGGTCTGGCGGGGAAAACTGTCTTGCGACTGGTGTACTGCCAGATTTCAAATCCGCCGCCGCCCCGGAGATTAATCGCCAGGACGGCATCCCGGGACTGAACTTTCCCGCCTGTATAATCAATCATGAAAGGGGCTTCCGCCGCTTCACGGAAGATGGGGACATCCATGCCGAAACGGCACCGGTACCACTTCCAGGCTTCCTCGACGTCTGGAATACCTATTCCGATCTGCTGAATCCCGCTGATGATATATGACATGCCTGCCTCCTGGTGTGGTGTTCCGTAAATACCTCCGTATATAAGCGTCATATTCCGGGAGCAGGACTGTCCGGGAGCATTGCGAATAAGCCACCATCGTTCTAGCGGTACTCGCCTTTCAGGCTCCGTTCCGACGAACTTCTGGTAGCTTTTCTCCATACTCCCGGAAAGTCCCCTCCTGGTGCTGCTCATGAGTGCGAATTTTCGGGATACCACACCAGCTCCATAATAACCCGAGGAAGTGCAGAGAAGGCAGTCCCCTGCTTGACTGCACTCGTCTGTGGATTTGATAATGACTCAATGTTGAGACTTCCAGCTATTGCTATCTTTCTCACTCTGTTGATCCTCGTTTCCTGCGAAGATGAGCAGAGTGTGTCCGCGGCACTCGGCGAGGTACCGGATACGGTCTCGGAGAATTTCCGTCAGGTAACTGTTTCCTCTACCGGTCGTATGGAAATCGAGGCCGGACGGGTGGAAAGCTACGGTAAGAAAGATGTGACGGTGTTTCTGGAAGCCTTACTGCGGGAGTTCGATTCCACGGGAGAAAAAACCCTGGAAGGCAGTGCCGAGCGTATTGAAATCACAGGTGACCGTGACGGATTCGCCGAAGGCGGAATCCGAATCCATGACTATTCCGGTGATTCCAGTCTCGAGGCAGAGTACCTGAACTGGGACAATCGGGAACGTCTTCTTACCGGCGAGGGCAAGGTTCGTATCGAATCAGGCGACGGCCTCACCATTACAGGTGATGGATTTGTTGCCGATATGGCCCGGGAAACGTATCGTTTCACCGAAGGTGTGGAAGGGACTCTGGAGTTGAATGATGATGATTAAGAGTCTGACGGGCTTAACCATTACGCGAAGCGAAAGTCCCCGGGTCCGACAGACTCTCAATCTCCGGAGGGGTCTGGTACTTCTCGTTCTTCTCACTGTTTCCATCGGGATCGGCGCCGAAACCTGGCAGTTTTCGGCCGACCGGGTATCCAGTACCCAGGGCGAGAATAAGTCAAAGACGATCCTGGACGGCAATGCCCGGGTTGAGTCGGACAAGATGGTGATAACCGCATCCCACCTGGAACTGGGCGGTCCGGACTATACACGTATCTCCGGAGATGGCGGTGTTTCTCTGAATGATATGGACAGAGGCATTACGGTGACTTCCGGTCGTTTCGACTATGACAGGGAAGCGAAAATTATCCGGTTCCGGGAGCAGGTATCCCTTGTTGACCAGGAAGAAGGTATCGTCATCCGCTGTGAATCACTGGATTTACAGGAAGAAGACGATCTGTTAATCATGCAGGTATCTGTCAGGCTCATCAAGGACGATACGGTGTGCCGTGGTGAGTTCGCCACATTCTGGATGGAAGAAAACCTCCTGGATATTTC
>JAUVIY010000054.1 GCA_030592625.1 Spirochaeta sp.
AGTCCTGGCGACTGTTGAAGTAGCTTCCCGCAGGGGTCTGGAGGAGCGTTTTGACGGCAGTGTCGGAGGAACGACGGTCCTTGCATCCCATGGAGGTATCCGGCAGGCAACGCCGGCGGAAGCATCGGTCCATCTGCTGCCGGCGGACGGAGAGGTTGATACCGCCGGTATTATGAGCGTGGGATTCGATCCGGCCCTGGCTTCACGGAGTCCCTTCCGGGGGGGGCAGTATGCTCTTATTGAGTCCCTGGCCCGATTGGTGGCTGCCGGTGCGTCCTGGCGCAGGGCCAGGTTCAGCCTTCAGGAATTCTTCGGCCGAACCGATCAGGGACCCGAAGCCTGGGGAAAGCCCCTGGCGGCGTTACTGGGTGCTCTCACGGTACAGCGGCGCTGGGGCCTTCCGGCCATAGGTGGTAAGGACAGTATGAGCGGCAGCTACGAAGAACTGAATGTACCTCCTAGCATCATTGCTTTCGCCGCCGCCGCCATGGATGCCGGTCGGGCCGTCGGTGCCGCCTTGCCCGGGGAAGGCCTCACGCTGGCCCTGGTAACGGCTGCCGCAGAATCACCGGATTTTAACGGACTGGCAGCAGGCTGGGATTGGATTGAAGACTTGGGTGCCCGAGGTCATTTGAAGGCCGGAGCATCGGTGGGAATCGGCGGATGGGCTTCGAAGCTGGTCCTGAGGTGCCTCGGTAACAATGTCGGAGCGGAATTGGAAAACACCGATGATTCCGGACCATTTGTTACCGACTATGGAGCCCTCATCATAGTCTCGGACCTGTCTGCAGGCGAATTGAGTGCTGATGCGGCCCGGAGCGAAGTGGAAATAAAAATCCTGGGGCGTAGCATCACTGAATCGACGATATCCTGGCCCGGCGGCTCTTTGCCCCTCGGAGAAGCCGAGGCTGCATGGAGAGGAACCTTTTCCGAAGTCTGGCCCGAGGACTGCAGCCCGGATGAATCGGTCGAGCCGGCAATCGGCAAGCCTGCTATCGGCAAACCGGGTATGCACCGGAAGAGACGTATTCCCGCAATCGCCAGGCCCAGGGTTTGTATTCCCGTGTTCTCCGGTACCAATGGTGAGGATGACGCCCGTCGGGCTTTTTTCCGCGCCGGCGCCGAACCCGCAGAACACATTTTTCTCGATCGTAATCCCGATGGTCTCGACTCGGCACTTTCCGGAATTGCCGGAGCCATCGATGAAAGTCAGATTCTTTATATATCAGGCGGTTTCTCCGCGGGAGATGAGCCCGACGGAGCGGGAAAGTATATCGCCGCAATTCTCCGACACGACAGGGTAGCCGAAGCTGTCCGGAGACTGCAGAACCGGGACGGACTGGTATTGGGAATCTGTAACGGGTTCCAGGCCCTTATCAAGAGTGGTTGGCTTCTTACAGGGGACGCCGCCGTTCCCGGTCAGGATGATCCTGCATTGACCCGAAACCGCATCGGCCGTCATGTCGCACGGGTGGTACGTACCGTGGCGACAGGGGCGATAAGCCCATGGCTGTCACAGATCGGCAGGGGAGATATCCACAGCATTCCCGTCAGCCATGGCGAGGGTCGTTTCATCGCTTCGCAGATGGTACTGGAGGATCTGGCGGCAACCGGACGAATCGCATTCCAGTACTGTGATGCCGCCGGAAATCCCGCTATGGCAGGGGAGTACAATCCCAACGGTTCGGATATGGCCGTTGAGGGGATTATTTCACCCTGCGGACGCATTCTGGGGAAAATGGGGCATAACGAGCGATGGAGGCCCGGAACGCTGATCGATGTGCCCGGAATGGAGATTGAGCAGCCGTTGATTGCCGGCGGTGTGGAATGGTTTCGGTAGGGAATGCTGAATAGAGAATGAAGAATGGAGAATGGAGAATTGGGGGGGTGAATATATGAAAGTTGGTATATTGTTCGGAAGCCGCAGTGATGTGGACAAGATGAAGGCTGCGGCCCGGTGTCTGGAAGAGTTCGACATACCCTGGGAGGCCCATGTCCTTTCAGCTCATCGGGTTCCCGACGAGTTGGAGCGGCGGCTGCAGGAGATGCAGGATTCCGGGGTTAAGGTGTTCATCTGCGGCGCCGGGCTGGCGGCACACCTGCCGGGAGTGGTGGCCTCGAAGACCACCCTGCCGGTTATCGGGGTGCCTTTGTCGGCCAAGCTGAACGGTATGGATGCCCTGTATTCCATCGTTCAGATGCCCAAGCCCATCCCGGTGGCATGCGTGGGTATTGATAATGCGTTTAATGCCGGCATGCTGGCGGTTCAGATGCTGGCTCTGGGGAATGCTGACCTCTCGCGCCGTCTGGACGAATGGCGTGAGAATATGCGTGAAGATTTTATCGCCGATAACGGCAAAGGGGTAGAACTGTGAGTCATAAAAAAATCGAAATGATTTACGAGGGCAAGGCCAAGAAGGTATGGGCAACCGACGATCCGGATTTTATCATCGTCGATTACAAGGATGATGCCACCGCGTTCAACGGTATTAAGAAGGGCACCATCAGTGGTAAGGGTGTGGTGAACAACACCATGAGCGACCTGATATTCGCCATGCTGGAAAAAAAGGGAATCAGGACTCATTTTGTCGAGAAGCTCTCTGATAGAGAGACCCTCTGCCGCAAGGTGAAAATTATTCCTTTGGAAGTGATTGTCCGGAATATTACTGCCGGCAGCATGGCCAAGCGTCTGTTCATCGACGAAGGCATCAAGCTTCCCCGGCCCATACAGGAGCTCAGCTGGAAGGATGATGCTAAAGGCGATCCTCTCCTCAATGACGACCATGCATTGGCTTTCGAGCTTTCCACCGAATTGGAACTGGCTGAAATCCACCGTATCGCCGGTGAGGTGAATCGGATTATGAGTGATTTTTTCGATAAGCTTGGTGTCACCCTTGTCGATTTCAAGCTTGAATTTGGAAAAACTTCCGACGGTGAGCTTCTTCTGGCCGATGAAATCAGCCCCGACACCTGTCGGTTCTGGGACAAGAAAACCGGCAAGAAGCTGGACAAAGACCGGTTCCGCCGGGATCTGGGGGACGTCGAGGAAGCCTATACCGAGATGCTTTCCAGGGTGGAGAGGGCGGAAAGATGAAAGATGAAAGATGAAATTGTGAAAGCCCGTCACAGAATCCTTGACGATTCCTCTGATGATAAGCTTCACGAGGAATGCGGGGTTTTCGGGCTTTGGGCGCCGCCTGAGGCTGATGATGAGGCCGATGAGGTGTACCGTGGCCTGCTCGCTCTGCAGCATCGTGGTCAGGAAAGCGCGGGTATCACTGTCGGTGAGGGAGGGGGACTGAGGACTGAGAAGGGTATGGGCCTTATTTCTCAGGTATTCAGCGCCGGCGATCTTGAGGAAATGAGCGGTCATCTGGGTATCGGCCATGTCCGGTATTCTACCGCCGGATCCAGTAATATCGCCAATGCCCAGCCCCTGGAGAGACACGGTAAGCTGGGCGACATCGCTGTGGCCCATAACGGTACTCTGGTGAACGCCGATGTGCTTCGTTCCCTCCTTGAAGACGGTGGTGTATTGTTCCGTACGGAGGCCGACTCTGAGGTTCTGCTGGCCATGATCGCCCGGAAGGCCGCCAAGGGTCTGGAAAATGCCGTCACCGAGGCTATGAGTGCCGTCAAGGGTTCATATGCCCTGGTGATGCTGGTGGGTGATAAGCTCATCGGTGCCCGGGATCCCCACGGTATCCGGCCGATGGTTCTCGGGAAGAAGGATAACAGGTGGTACCTGGCCTCGGAGTCCTGTGCCATAAAGTCCGTCGGGGCTGAAACGGTTCGTGATGTGGCCCCTGGTGAAGTCATTCTCATTGATGAAAACGGTCCCAGGAGTATCGAACAGGATCTGGCTAATGATAGAGCCACCTGTGTTTTTGAATACATTTACTTTGCCCGTCCGGACAGTCGAATTGACGGTATTTCGGTGATGGAAAGCCGTCTGGCCATGGGTCGTGAACTGGCCAGGGAGTGGAACGTTGAAGCCGATCTGGTTTGTGGAGTACCCGATTCAGGTGTCCCTGCCGCACTGGGTTTTGCCCGGGAATCCGGGGTCCCGTACGGTATCGGGTTTATCAAGAACCATTATGTGGGACGAACATTCATCCATCCGGATCAGGTAATGAGGGAACGTGCCGTTTCCGTGAAACTCACGGTCCTCATAGAAGAAGTTAAAGGGAAACGGGTGATTCTCATTGATGATTCCATTGTTCGGGGTACAACAAGCCGCCGTCTGGTAACCCTTATGAGAGATGCCGGTGCAAAAGAAGTACTGTTCGGTGTTGTTTCACCACCGATTACCTATCCATGTTATTTTGGAATCGATACTCCGATAGCCGAGGACCTGATTGCTCATGCCAAGGATGTGGATGCTATAAAGGAAATTCTTGGTGCTGACTGGCTGGCTTACTTGAGCCTCGAAGGGTTGAAAAAGGCTTTGGAACGTGAAAAAGGTTTCTGTCTGGGCTGTCTGACGGGAACCTATCCGATTCCCCCTCACAAACTCCGGAATGGAACAGAAAGGGCAGAGACCCAAGGGGAATCAGATGAGTGTAAATAAGCGGGATTCTGCAGCCAGTTACAAAGATGCCGGTGTGGATAAGGCGGAAGGCCACCGAGCCGTGGAAAAAATGAAAACCTCCGCTGCCGCCACCCATGGACCGCAGGTACTGGGAGGTCTGGGAGCTTTCGCAAGTCTCTATTCAATGGAAGGCTGGTCCGATCCGATACTGGTGGCGGGCACCGATGGTGTGGGTACCAAGCTCCGCCTGGCGCTTGATGCCGGGAAGCTTGATGTGATCGGTCGGGATTGTTATGCCATGGTTGCCAATGACATTCTCTGTCATGGTGCCAAACCTTTGTTTTTCCTGGACTATATCGCCTGCGGGAAACTGGAGGCCGAAAAAGCCGCCGGAATCGTCGCCGGAATGGCCGATGCCTGCGCTGAAGACGGTTGTGCTCTGGTGGGGGGTGAAACCGCGGAAATGCCCGGTATTTATGCCAGCGGCGATTATGATGTAGCCGGTTTTGCCGTCGGGGCGGTGGAACGGCCCCGTATGGTGAATGGTACGGCTGTGGAAGAGGGTGATACGGTAATCGGTATCGCTTCCAATGGCGTTCACTCCAACGGTTTCAGCCTGGTGAGGGCCTTGTTCCCCGACTTCTCCATGCAATTCAAGGGAAAGCCCCTTATCGAAAAGCTGCTGATACCGACGCGTCTCTATGGAAGGCCTGTGCGGGCACTTCTTGATGATGGTGCTTCAATAAGAGGAATGGCGCATATTACCGGCGGGGGATTGCCCGAGAATTTGCCGCGGGCGTTCAACCACCGTAACCTTCAAGCACATGTGGACACAACCGCCTGGCCTGAACCGGATATTTTCGGACTCATACGCTCATACGGCGTTCCTGAAGAGGAAATGAGAGGCACATTCAATATGGGTATCGGATTCGCCCTGGTTGTTCCGGAATCGGAAACCGGCGACATTCTGATATCTCTGGCCGAGTCCGGTGAGAAAGCATGGAAAATCGGCTCGATTCGTAACGGGAAACGCGGCCTATGCTACGACTAGCCATCCTGGCCTCAGGCGGTGGTTCGAATCTTCAATCCATACTGAACGCCGCAGATAGTGGATTTCTGAAAGGTATTGAGCCGGCACTGGTGGTTGTCGATCGCCTATGCGGAGCTCTTGAGGGGGCCGCTGCGGCAGGGATTGAAACAGTCTTACTCGACAGGTATCTTCCCGGAAACGGTTTGTCAACCGAGCTGGGTCGCCTGCTTACCGGTCGGAACATTGATATTGTGGCTCTGGCGGGATGGCTGAGCATTCTTGACTGTGAAATCACCGAACAATGGGCCGGGAGGATGATCAATATCCATCCATCATTGCTTCCACTTTACGGCGGGCCCGGTATGTACGGCCGGCATGTTCATAAAGCGGTACTGGATGCCGGTGACAATGAGAGCGGATGTTCCGTTCATCTGGTAACCAGCGGAGTGGACGAGGGTGAAGTTATCGGGCAGACACGGGTTCCCGTATTTAAAGGTGATACACCGAAAAGCCTGGCCGAAAGGGTTCTGATTGAGGAGCATAAACTCTATCCGCGGGTACTGGCCGAGCTTGGGGAAACTCTGAATTGTAAATATCTGTGCTGAATTGCATTATATATAGTTAACTGCAGTATTATTAAGTCATGGGCCGAAATCATCGAACCCGAACCATAGTTTGTTTTCTACTTATTTTCACTGTTCTCTCCACAAGTTCCTTATTTGCCGACCTTGGTGACTTCGGTGATGCAGTTAAAGAGGATCAGGAGGAAGAACCTGATGAGGAAGAAGAGGAATCAGATGATATTGATGATGACGAGCTTTCAGAATCTGAAGCGGAATTGATGGCTTTTCTTTTTGATATTACCATAGGTTTGTGGATGATGCATAACCTGAGCGCCTGGTATACACCGTATCCATATAGTGTTGATTCCTTCAGTACGTCGTACGTAGGTCATAATTACAATCTACTTGATTACTTTGATGCAGCAAGGCCGGATCTGAAACAGAATCGGATGTCCTTCTATCTTTCCGGTGGGGCATTTCTCATCGACATGGAATATGGGTATACAGCTTCATTCAGAATGACGAGTAAAATTCTGGCGGCCTTCGGAACTGACCTGGAATACCGGTGGTGGGGCGATGAATCGGGGAACCTTCATTTTCTCAGGACAGGCGGGCTCCTCCCCATCGTACAGACCGATTTCTTCTCACTCGATCTGGCTATGGCCGGTGCTTTTTTCTTTGACCTTTTTACATTTTCAGGTTTCACCTTTGGAGCCGTTATATCGACATATCCATTCCGTCCATTATCCTTGGAGTTTCGTGGTGGAGGGATTTTCTCGTCTACTGTAAATCTCGGAGAAATCGGCGTAAAGATTGGGATTCACTTCAACCGATTTGAGTTTTTCCTGGGTTATTACGGACTATCTCACACAGATATGACAATTCACGTATTCGATGCGGGGATCGGGATGCACTTCTGATTCCCAATCGAGCGAGAGGTAAACAGCGGTTTCGCCATCAGCAGCGTACCGCAGGCAGAGCCGAGGAACGTTGCGACAAAAGTTAACTTGCGGGCAGTGAAAGCAAGGCTTCGTGGTACTGCAGCTTGCTTCAGGGCTCTGCCCCGGTTCTACCGATACCTTTCTTTTTATTCGCTCGATTTTGAGTCAGAAAATATCGTACCAGGATGATGTAACTTTGGTGCCGATGGGTACCAGTTTGATAGCATTCCGGTCCATCTCATGACATGTCTTCACCGGAGGAATGTGATCATTCACACAGTTTGCCGGTATATCAACGGGAATTGAAATGGTGCAGTATCTTCCGCAGACCTGTCACCATTTCAGTATCATCGGCAAAGGTTTCTCTTTCTGCATTTCGTCTGCTGACCCATTTTCCACTGAGTTTCCCGGCTTCAGGGTTCGTTGCAAGCCATGCCGGGGTATCGGCACCGTCTTCAGGTGAAGCTGATCCTCCGAAGCCGAGATTGTTCGACAGCCTGGAATTGACATCCCCGGGATGACAGGCATTCACCGAAATACCTGAATCTCTCCAATCATCGGCCAGCATGACGCTCAACATCCGATCGGCCTGTTTGGACTGGCGGTATGCGGAGTCATTATCATAGACTCTCTGTCGGAATTCAGGGTCAGTCAAGTTCAAACCGCCGGCCCAGTAACTGGCGACATTCACCAACCGAGACGGTGCGGATGCGGCAAGAACATCCCGGAATACGTTTGCCATACGCCAGTATCCGAGGACATTGACTCCCCACTGGGCCTCCACACCTTCCTCCGTCTCTTCTCTGCGACGGGGAGTGAGAGCCGCATTGTTCACCAGGGCATGAAGAGGACCTTCCCATTCCGCCCGCAATGCCTTTATTGCAGCTGCGGATCCCAGATTGGCCGTTTTCACGTGAATGGCGGAGTTTCCCGTTACAGATTTCAGTTTTCTGGCAGCCTCTTCACCTCTGACTGTATCCCGAACAATCAGCACTACTACCCAGCCGGGTTGCCGGGCAATAGTCTCGGCGATAGCGTACCCGATTGCCCCGGTCGCACCGGTAACGGCTGCAATCAGTTTTCCGTTATTGCTCATGGCGTTCTTATTGACCGATCCGGTATGAAAATCCGCTCATGACGCTGATCGGTATAATCATGGCTCGGCCGAAGATGATATCCGCCCTCACAGACAGGGGAATCGACATTGAGGGAGAGAGTTCAAAGCGCCAGGTACCGGCGGCATGGACACCGAGTGACGTTCCGTCATCGAAAAAATAGGCTCCCGCGCCGGCCTGCAGTGCCATGTTGTCAAAACGGTATTCCGCCAGGGCGCTGACATTGAATGCTCCGGCATAACCGTAATAATAATAGGGGACAGGAGGAACTGTTACGTCATAGTAGTAGAGCCAGGAATATCCCAATTCAGCTCCGGCGCGGAAATCTCCGAATCCCCAGGTACCCTGGGCATTGAGACGGAAGTTCAGTTCGCTCCAATCGTTGAAGTAACTTTCATCCCATTCCGTTGATTTCGGAATATCAACGAATGAATAACCGACACCGCCCTGGGCGGTGATTTCGAGATCGAGTGCGGCCGATGTACCGGCTACGATGATAAGCGTTATGGCCAGGATGAAGTAACGTTTCATATAGTTATCCTCCCGGAAATCTGTCATCAATTCTAAGATAAATACTCATACATCTCCATTTTCCTCATCGGTATCGACAGACCCGGTTATTTTCCGCATCATTCAGAAGTACTCAAATCCAGGAGATCCCATGACCAAGCGCGCCCTCTTAAGCGTCTACGATAAAACAGGAATTGTTGATTTTGCCCGTTTCCTTATTGATACCGGTTATTCGCTTCTATCAACGGGGGGAACCTATAGAACATTGAGTGAAGAGGGCGTGGATGTGACCGAAGTCTCCGAATACACGGGAGCTGAAGAAATCCTGGACGGTCGGGTAAAAACCCTTCATCCGAAGATCCACGGAGGATTGCTGGGTCGCCGGGATGACGTTCGCCATCTGAAAGTCATGGCCGAACAAGGTATCGATCCCATCGATGTCATTGTGGTGAATCTCTATCCCTTCTTCGAGAAATCGGGAGAAGGCCTGCCTATGGAGAAGCTCGTGGAATTCATTGATATCGGTGGTCCGACAATGCTGAGGGCTGCAGCCAAGAATCATGCTCATGTCGCCGTCGTCTCGGACCCTTCCGATTATACAGCCGTAGTGAGTGAATGGACGAGAAATGGCGGTCTCGGACTGTCCACCCGCCGCCTCCTCGCCGGTAAGGTGTTTGCCCTGACCGGCGCTTATGATTCGGCGGTCGCAACAAGTATACTGGGATTGGATGAGACGCCGGATTGGCTCAGCTTTTCATATAAAAAAGCCGTGGACCTGCGCTACGGTGAAAATCCCCATCAGAAAGCCGCCTGGTATGTTCCATCCTCAGCTGCGGCTTTCGGTGCCTTGAGCGATCTGGTTCAACATCAGGGCAAGGAAATGAGTTTCAATAATCTCAGGGATCTTGATGGTGCCTGGCGGACCGTATCCGAGTTTGACGAGCTCGCTTGCGTCGGTGTCAAACATGCCGCGCCTTGTGGAGTCGCTTTGGGACCCACGGTACTCGAGGCCTGGGAAAAAGCCCGGGATGCCGATCCGGTTTCGATATTCGGGGGCATCGTTGTATTCAACAGGGAACTTGATGAATCGACTGCATCTTCACTCTCAGAACTCTTTCTCGAAGTGATTGCGGCGCCGGGATACACAATGGGCGCCCTGGAGGTCTTCAAAAAGAAAAAAAACCTTCGCGTTCTCACGATCCGCAGACCGTCAACCGATCGATGGGAAGCCTTGCCGGTTGATGGTGGTTTCTGTCTTCAGGAAGTGGATCGGGAATTCGTTCCCGAGTCAGAATGGACGGTACTGACTCAGGCAAAACCCACAGCCGAACAAATGGCCGATCTGTCTTTCGCCTGGAAGGTTGTCAAGCATGTCAAATCAAACGGGATCGTTCTTGTCTCGGGTAAAACAACCATTGGTATCGGAACCGGACAACCCAATCGGGTTGGCGCCGTGAAAATCGCCTTAGAGGAAAAAGATGCCAGAGGAGCCGTACTGGCTTCGGATGCCTTTTTTCCTTTTGATGATGCGGTGAAAACGGCGGCTGCGGCGGGAATCAGCGCGATTATCCAGCCCGGTGGTTCCATACGTGATGAAGATTCCATCAAGGCCTGTGATGAAGCCGGTATCACGATGGTGTTCACCGGACGACGGCATTTCCGGCATTAGTCCATATTGGCCCATAGCCCGCCGGCCGGATATAATCTGTGGCCATGGGAAATAAAATACTCGTTGTCGGCGGCGGCGGACGGGAACATGCACTTGTCCATTCACTTTCCGGATGTCCATCAGTTGAATCAATAATTTGTGCTCCCGGGAATGCCGGGACGGCAGGCGTCGATGGATGTACGAATCTTCCTGCTTCGAACAATGATGAAATCCTGAATCTGGCCCGGTCCGAGAAGGTTCATCTCGTTGTCCCGGGACCCGAGATGCCTCTGGCGACGGGTCTCGTGGACGATCTGAACCAGGCAGGTATCGCCGCCTTCGGGCCGCCCGCCGAGTCCGCCCGTCTCGAATCCTCCAAAGGATTCGCCAAGGATTTCATGGCCCGGAATGGCGTGGCCACTGCGGATTACATCCGCTGTACTGATCCGGAGGCAGCCAAATCGGCGTTGGATCGTTTCGGGTTTCCGGTTGTCATCAAGGCCGACGGTCTGGCCGCCGGAAAGGGCGTTCTCATTTGCGCCGACAGGAACAAGGCGGAGGCTGCCGTCGATTCGGTGATGATTAGAAGAGATTTCGGAAGCGCCGGAGACGAACTTGTCATTGAAGAGTGTCTGGTCGGATGGGAAACTTCCATCATCGGCATCATTGATGGAAAAACATTTCTGCCGTTTCTTCCCGCAAAAGATCACAAGCGTGCCGGAGAGGGTGAAACGGGGTTGAATACCGGTGGTATGGGTGTTGTTGCTCCCCATCCGCTGGTGGATGAAACGGTGCTGGAAGATATTAACCGCAACATCATCAATCCCACGATGGCTGGACTGATAAAAGAAGGTCTGGGATACGCCGGATTTCTCTTCATCGGAGTGATGGTAACAACCCGGGGGGCCAAAACCCTGGAATACAATATCCGTTTAGGCGACCCGGAGGCTCAGGCTCTTCTACCGCTTTTGGCCGGTGACTTGAATGTCTATATGGAAGCCGCCCTTTATGGGCGTCTGGGTGAAATCGAACCCCAATGGCGTGGTGGAGCTTCCTGCTGTGTCGTCATGGCTTCCGGGGGGTATCCGGGATCCTATGAAACCGGGATTCCGATTGCCGGTATCAGGGAAGCCGAAAATAAAGGCTGTCGGGTTTATTGCGCGGGTGTGAAAAATGAAGGTGGAAACGGTGGTGAGGGAGAATATCTGACCGGCGGCGGGCGTGTTCTCGGTGTTACCGCCCTGGGCGACACCATTGCCGACGCGCAGAAACGGGCCTACGAGGCGGTCGGGAAGATACACTGGCAGGACTGCTTCTGCCGCTCGG
>JAUVIY010000431.1 GCA_030592625.1 Spirochaeta sp.
CTTCTTCCATCCGGAGAAGTTCAGCTTACCCATTGGGATGACGGCATCGTTTCCGAAATGATCGGAAACCAGTAATTCCATCCGATGGTTCGCATTCCGCCCGGCAACCCAGACCGAAATGGTTTTGGTGATTCCTTCGATTGGAAGGGGTCGAATGGGTTTTACGGTGAAATCGATGATGCCTCGGCGGTAAAAAGAAACCTTGACACCGACGACATTCTCATCGGCTTCGGCAATACCGAACTCCTCTTCATCTTCGATGACTTCTTTCCCCTGAGTACCGCCAGGAAAAGCGCGAAGTTCGATGATGCCGTTATCGGTGGGAAAGACACCGTACCAGAAACCGGAATCTTCCATCTTGCTGACGGAGATTTCTTTGAGTTTCTGCTGCGCTGTGATGGCACCGGTGGATTCCGGATCTATTTCAGTTTGTGCAAAAATACCGGTTACGACAAAGGTCAGAATAATCGTTGCAATGACGAATTTTTTCATTTTTTATTCCCCCGCTCCCCAGATTTCATCCAACTTCTGCGGGCTGGTCAGATCAAACCCGTCGTAGAAGGACTCATGCATATCGGTGAGCACCTTCAAATGATCAATGTAGATGTAGAAATCTGAGACGATTTCTGCCGGATGGGTGATGAATACTATCTTGGTCAGGCTGAGGGTTGCAAGTTCAGGCTTGTAATTCACAGCCTGCTTTATGTAATTCGGCATATTGATGTACATATTCTTCCAACCGACGAACTTGATGCTGCCGGGTTCCCTTTTCTGCTCGATGCGAACGGGGGCGAGTACGTGGGCCATACCCTGATAATCCCGGAAATGGAGCTCCACATAGTAATCGTAGTTCGCACCCCAGACCCAGAAATCCATCATCTGCACACGGCCTGGAAGTGGTATGGCCTTGGCGGTGAAATCATCGCCGCTGCCCGTTCCGGGGATCATCGTGATCTGATTGTAACCCTGACGAACGAACGCACCTTTGACACCCACGATGCCCAGGCTTTCCGGATCTTCGGGCTTGCTGCCGAACAGATCCACCGGCCACTCGTTCAGAACGTACGCCAGGAGGGGTCGATTCTCAGCAGAAAATTTGCTGCCGCGAACTGCCCAACTGATGGGCTCTCCGGAATCGCTAAAATATGCGGAATCTTCTCCATCCCATGTTTCAATGATGCGGGATTCTAACCGCAATGTAATCTCGTCCGCGCTCAAAGTACTTGACACGAGAATCATGAGGATGAGCAGGACCGACAGGAGGCTGCCTCGTTTCATTCCTATCTCCTTAAATTATTAACCAAAAACGGCGATAATTCACCTTCTCTCTGAATTATATGTTTGACGGCATAATAGCGTCAAACCATTTTTTGTTCCATGGCCTTTTATCGGCTCAGGGAGCTAAAAAGAACACCCTTTACCATGCAAGCGGGATAATATCTCAGTTCTTCGGGACTTTCCGACTTCATATCAGCCAATAAAGCCTTATTCATGGCCTTTTGATTATCCTCTACGCTGGCGATAATTCTATCTTTCCAGGCCTTTGAGCCGTTCAGCGACTCAGTTATTACGGGAACGGCAGCTTCATCAGAAGCTCCCAGAGCCGTCAAGTTGATCGGACCTGCAAATAACAGTAAAACAGATGCATCGGCAACCAGTTTGTCAAAATCGGAAGGTAGCTGGTTATCCCCGACTTCGGCAATATCCCGGACTATGAGAGATACATCGCTTCCGAATGCTTCTATCAGGGATATCATTTCCCTTTTCTGTACTTCGGTGACAGC